>NZ_JBFADM010000093.1:0-24661 GCF_040641355.1 Streptomyces sp. NPDC020996 | reverse complement strand
CAGCTCCAGCGGTTCGGAGGCGGTGACCAGCTCCCGCAGCGGATGCCGGGCCAGCACCGCGTCCACCTCCGGCGTCAAAGCCGCCGCCAGCCGGGTGGCCACGGGCAGCGAGTCGTCGTCCAGGGTCTCCGCGACCGCCAGCACCGCGGCGCGCGCCGGCCCCTCGGGCACCCCGGCGGCCGCCCGCCGGTACAGCTCGCCGCCTTCCTCCAGGACCAGCCCGGTGTCGATGCCGGCCGGGACCTTGATGCGGGCGTGGTGCCGCCAGGTGGTGACCGGGTCGCTCCAGGCCTCGACGTGGTAGGTCCAGCGGCCCGGGGCGCCGGGCGTGACGGTGGCGCCCCAGCGGTCGGTGCCGGGCGCCAGCTCCCGCATCGGCGTCCACGGGCCCGGACGGCCCTCCGGATCGGCCAGGACGACGTTCGCGGCGACCGCGTCGTGGCCCTCGCGGAACACGGTCGCCGAGATCTCGAACGACTCGCCGGTCACGGCCTTGGCCGGCCTGCACCCGTGCTGGACGACCGGGCGGACGTCGAGGACGGGGATGCGCCCGACGCCGGAGACGGCCCGGGCGGGGGGTGGCTGCACGGTCGGCGGTCCGGCGGCGGGCGGGCGTACAGAGGCTGTGTCTGCGCTGTGCGTCGGGGATGGAGACGAGTGGTGCGTGGCGGGCATGACCGCTCCTGTCCGCGTCAACGTTGGTGGGCGGATGACTGTGGGGAGGTGGGTCCTGCGTGTTGTCCCTGTGGTGATCCAGGGGCGTACCGGAGGAGCCTTCCCACCCTATGCGAGTGGGCAATCCGGCACTTTGTTAACTACTCACGCGTATGCCCGCGCACGGAGAGGGTTCACCGTGTCGCCGGGTGTGCCGTGGTGACAAAGCCGCTCTCCCGGATACCGTCGGGATTGACGACGGGACGCACACCGGCGTGCGTCCCCCCTCCGCACGCCCGACCGAGGTGGCCAGTGAAGGCGATCCGTCGATTCACCGTCCGACCCGTTCTGCCCGAACCCCTTCTGCCGCTCAGCGATCTCGCGCGGAACCTGCGCTGGTCCTGGCATGCGGAGACACGCGAACTCTTCCAGTCGGTCGATCCCGAGAGCTGGGCCGCCTCGGGCGGCGACCCGGTGCGGCTGCTGGGGAGCGTGTCTCCCGCGCGGCTCGCGGAGCTGGCCCGGGACCGCCGCTTCCTGCGCCGGCTGACCGCCGTCACCGACGACCTCCACGACTACCTGACCGGCGACCGCTGGTACCAGTCCCAGCCCGGCGCGCTGCCCGCCGCCGTGGCCTATTTCTCGCCGGAATTCGGCGTCACGGCGGCCCTGCCCCAGTACTCCGGCGGCCTCGGCATCCTGGCCGGCGACCACCTGAAGGCGGCCAGCGACCTCGGCGTGCCGCTCATCGGCGTCGGCCTGCTCTACCGGCACGGCTACTTCCGCCAGAGCCTGTCCCGGGACGGCTGGCAGCAGGAGCAGTACCCGGTCCTCGACCCCAACGAACTGCCCGTCGTCCAGCTCGGGGACGCCGACGGCCGCCCGGCCCAGGTCACCCTCGCGCTGCCCGGCGGCAAGCGGCTGCACGCCCGGATCTGGCTGGCCCAGGTGGGCCGGGTGCCCCTGCTGATGCTGGACTCCGACGTCGAGGAGAACGACCTCGGGGAGCGCGGTGTCACCGACCGGCTCTACGGCGGCGGCAGCGAGCACCGGCTGCTGCAGGAGATGCTGCTCGGCATAGGGGGCGTGCGGGCGGTGCGCGCGTACTGCCGGATCACCGGCCACCCCGAGCCGGAGGTCTTCCACACCAACGAGGGCCACGCCGGCTTCCTCGGCCTGGAACGCATCGCGGAACTGTGCGCCGAGGGGCTGGACTTCGACTCGGCGCTGGAGGCGGTGCGGGCGGGCACCGTCTTCACCACGCACACCCCGGTCCCGGCCGGCATCGACCGCTTCGACCGGGAACTCGTCGCCCGCCACTTCGCGCCCGACGCCGAGCTGCCGCGCATCGACGTCGAACGCATCCTCGCCCTCGGCATGGAGACCTACCCCGGCGGCGAGCCCAGCCTCTTCAACATGGCCGTGATGGGGCTGCGCCTGGGCCAGCGCGCCAACGGCGTGTCCCTGCTGCACGGCCAGGTCAGCCGGGAGATGTTCGCCGGCCTGTGGCCGGGGTTCGACCCCGAGGACGTGCCGATCACCTCCGTGACCAACGGCGTCCACGCCCCCACCTGGGTCGCCCCGGAGGTCTTCCGGCTCGGCGCCCGGCAGATCGGCGCCCAGCGCGCCGAGGACGCGCTGACCATCGGCGCCTCGGACCGCTGGGACTCGGTCGCGGACATCCCCGACCAGGACGTGTGGGAGCTGCGCCGGAGCCTGCGCGAGCAGCTGGTGGAGGAGGTGCGTGAGCGGCTGCGCGCCTCCTGGCGGCAGCGCGGCGCGGGCACGGCCGAGCTGGGCTGGATCGACGGGGTGCTCGACCCGGACGTCCTGACCATCGGTTTCGCGCGCCGGGTCCCGTCGTACAAGCGTCTGACGCTGATGCTCCGGGACCGCGACCGGCTGACGGAACTCCTGCTGCACCCCGAGCGGCCGGTCCAGATCGTGGTCGCGGGCAAGGCGCACCCGGCGGACGACGGCGGCAAGCGGCTGGTGCAGGAACTGGTCCGGTTCGCCGACGACCCGCGGGTGCGCCACCGCATCGTCTTCCTGCCCGACTACGGCATGGCGATGGCGCAGAAGCTCTATCCCGGCTGCGACGTCTGGCTGAACAATCCGCTGCGCCCCCTGGAGGCCTGCGGCACGTCCGGGATGAAGGCCGCGCTGAACGGCTGCCTGAACCTGTCGGTGCTGGACGGCTGGTGGGACGAGTGGTACCAGCCCGACTTCGGCTGGGCGATCCCGACCGCCGACGGCGCCGCCATGGACGCCGACCGGCGCGACGACATAGAGGCCGCCGCGCTGTACGACCTGCTGGAGCAGCGGGTCGCCCCGCGTTTCTACGAGCGCGGGCAGAACGGTCTGCCCGACCGCTGGATCGAGATGGTCCGCCAGACCCTCACACTGCTCGGCCCGAAGGTGCTGGCCGGCCGCATGGTGCGCGAGTACGTCGACCGTCTCTACACCCCGGCCGCCCACGCCCACCGCGCGATGACCCCGGACGCCGCGCGCGAGCTGGCCGCCTGGAAGGCACGCGTGCGGGGCGCCTGGCACGGGGTGGCGGTGGACCACGTGGAGGCGTCGGCCGCCACGGCCACCGCGCAGCTCGGCACCACGCTCGGGCTGCGGGTCAGGGTGCGCCTCGGCGAGCTCTCCCCGGACGACGTGGAGGTCCAGGCCGTCTCGGGCCGGGTGGACTCCCAGGACCGCATCACCGACGCCGCGTCGGTGCCCCTGAAACCGGCGGGCAGCCAGGACCCGGAGGGCCGCTGGATCTACGAGGGCCCGCTCTCCCTGGACCGCACCGGCCCGTACGGCTACACCGTCCGCATCCTGCCCACCCACCGCCTGCTGGCCTCCGGCGCCGAACTGGGCCTGCTGGCAGTGCCGTCGGAGGAGACGGGAGAGGGAGCGGGGGTCCTGATGCGGTGACACCGTCCGGGCCGGCGCGCCGCGCGGACCGAGTGTGGCGTTCCGTATGGACAAGGGAGCCGAGGTGTCGGATCAGCAGGACGACATGATCCGGCTCGTCGCGCCCCTGCTGCGGCGCGTCGACGGCGACGCGGTGCTGCATTTCCAGTCCGAGCAGGTCTGGCTGCTCCGCAGGAACGGCGAGCTGAGCCTGAGCGAGGACGACGATCTCTGGCGGCCGGGCCGGCTCTCCCTCATGACGCAGCCCTACCACCGGGAAACCCACATCATGGATTCCCTCTACTCGGACTGGGCCGACCGTGACCTTCAGATTCCGTGCGAACGACATGCCCGACCGGGACATCTGGTGTGCCGGTGCCGGTGCCGGTGCCGGTGCCGGTGCCGGCGCCGAGGCCGCCCACGCGTTCGTGGGCACCGCCGAGGTCTTCTCCGGAGTGCTTCGGGTCCGCTCCGGCATCGCGGATCCTTCGGCACCAGCACGCGCGGGCGATGCCCGTGTGACGGTCAGGGGCGCTGCGCGTCGGCGCACAGGTTCCTGAGCGTGGCCCCGCACCGCCGTGCGTAGGCGTGCTGCAGGCCCCGGGTCGCCGGACCGCCGGCCTTGGCGTACCACTTGGCCGGGCGGCTGAAGGCGGTGACCGTCAGCCAGACCGTGCCGTCGCCGGTGCGGTCCACCACGAAGGACTCCTCGCCGCACTCCGGATGCCCGGCCAGCGTGCCGTAGGCCCAGCCGGCGCGGCGGGGCTCCTCGACCGTCCACGCCACGCGGCACGGCGCCCTGATCACACCGGCGAGGGTGACGGTGACGTCCACGCCGGGCGCGGCCCGGTCGGCGGCGGCGTCGATGCCCACGCCCATCGAGCGGTGCATCTCCCAGGTCAGCACCGCCTGTGCCGCCCGGCGGAAGACCTCCTCGCCCTCGCCGAGGCGGGTGCGCACGTGCATACGGTGGAAGCCCGGGGGGCAGAAGTCGGCGCGCCGGGTCGCGCCGACGTCGTCGTAGGTGAAGTCCTTCGGATCCGCAGAAGACACAGCAGACAAGGGTAGGGCGGTACCGGGAGCGACTGACTCCCGGGTACCGCCCGTCGATCACCCTGGAACTGCCGGGACTAGCTGACGTTGACCGCGGACCAGGCCGCCGCCACCGCGTTGTACTCGGCGCTGCCGGAGCCGTACAGGGCGGACGCGGCGCTCAGGGTCGCCGTGCGGGCGCCGGAGTACTTCGTCGTCGACGTCATGTACGTCGTCAGCGCCTTGTACCAGATCTGCAGCGCCTTGGCCCGGCCGATGCCGGTGACCGTGGAGCCGTTGTACGTCGGCGAGTTGTAGGTCACGCCGTTGATGGTCTTCGAACCGCTGCCCTCCGACAGGAGGTAGAAGAAGTGGTTCGCGACGCCGGAGGAGTAGTGGACGTCCTTGCTGCCGACGGTGGAGGACCAGTAGTCCGACGAGGCGCCGTCCTTGCTGGGCTTGTCCATGTAGCGCAGCGGGGAGCCGTCCCCGTTGATGTCGATCTCCTCGCCGATGAGGTAGTCGCCGACGTCGTTGGAGTTGGCGGCGTAGAACTCCACGCCGGTGCCGAAGATGTCGGAGGTGGCCTCGTTCAGGCCGCCGGACTCGCCGCTGTAGTTGAGGCCCGCGGTGTTCGAGGTGACACCGTGGCTCATCTCGTGGCCGGCCACGTCCAGCGAGGTCAGCGGGTGGGTGTTGCCCGAGCCGTCGCCGTAGGTCATGCAGAAGCAGCTGTCGTCCCAGAACGCGTTGACGTACGCGTTGCCGTAGTGGACGCGGGAGTAGGCGGCCACGCCGTTGTTCTTGATGCCGCTGCGGCCGAAGGTGTTCTTGTAGAAGTCCCAGGTGACCTGGGCGCCGTAGGCGGCGTCGGCGGCGGCGGTCTGGTCGGTGGTGGAGCTGGAGGCGGCGCCGGTGCCCCAGACGTCGTCCGCGTCGGTGAACAGGGTGCCCGTGCTGGTGGTGCTGGAGTGGGCCTTGTTGTAGACCTTGTGGCCACCGCGCGTGGTGTCGTACAGCTGGTACGTCGAGCCGGACAGCGTGGTGTTGAGGGTGACGGTGCCCGAGTAGAGGGTCTTGCCGGTGCCCGTCTCGATGCCCTGGTACTCGTACAGCTTCTTGCCGGTGGCGGCGTCGGTGATGACGTGCAGCTCGTTCGGGGTGCCGTCGTCCTGCAGGCCGCCGACGACCGTCTCGTAGGCCAGGGTCGGCTTGCCGTCGGCGGCCCAGATGACCTTGCGCGCCGAGTCGGCGGAGGTCTTCGCGGAGCCCGCGGCCTTCGCGACGGTCAGCGCCTGCTTCTCGGCCTTGGCCGCGGTGATCTGCGGCTTGACGGAGGCCACCTTGATGGCCGCCTTGACGGCCTTGGTGACGCCCTTCGTGGCGCCGGTGGCCGACTGGTGGACCACCAGGTCGCCGCCGAGCACCGGCAGGCCGGCGTAGGTGCGCTCGTAGCGGGTGTGGACCGCGCCGTCGGCGTCCTTCACGACGTCCTTGACGACCAGCTTCTCCTTGGCGCCGAGGCCTATGCGCTGCGCGGTCTCGGGCGCGGCCTTCTGCTGCTGCTTGATCAGGGAGGTGCGCGCGGCCGCGGAGAGCTGGACGGGGGCGGCGGCGAGCGGGGCCTTGGCAGTGGACTCCGCCGGGGTCTGGGCGGCGGCCGTGCCGGTGGTCAGACCGGTGGTGAGCAGGGCTCCGGCGGCGACAGCGGTCGCGATGGCAAGGGTGGAACGCTTGTGACGCGCGTAGAGGGAGGTCACACAAGCTCCTTGGAGTGGGGGAGATCGGCACGGGGTGGGGCGCCCGGCCGAGTTGTCGTGAAGTTGTGCGGCGTTGTGAGAGAGGGTGACATCAAGGACGCGTACATGTCATGACCCCCAAGTGATGTTGGCCGAAAAGCTTCGGCTCGATGAATGTTGCGGTGATGTGAACGGGCTCCATGACGCCCGGCCGCTGCCGCTGGAGACGGCCATCGAGGGGTTGGCCGCGGGTTCGTCGCCCGGGGCGGATGTGTCGCGATTTTCGTCAGGGACGCGTCAGGAACTTGGCCGGAACCCGTTCGTTGTCCGGATGTTCATGTTCGCTATACGGACTTTTGGGGTGGGTGTGCCAGGGCGCCGGACGCCCGCCGTGCGCGTCACGCCCGGCCCGTCGCGCCGGGCTTGATCGCTCACGAGACCTCTCAGGGGGATATGTCTTGCTTTTCCCTGTTCGGGGCAGAGACTGAGGTGTACGGAGGGCCGGCTAAGGATGTGCGCAAGTGTCGATGAAGTGGGACGACGTCGTCGCCCTCGGCAGGGCTTACGAACAACTGCGGGCGGGCGAGCCCGTGGGGCCGTCCGTGCGCGATCCGGTCCTGGCCGCCTGGCGCAGGTGCCGCTCCCAGGGCCTTGCCGAAAGGCCCCGGGGAGATCTCCCCTACCAGCGGGATCTGGGCGACGCGCAGAACCTCGCGGAGGCCGCCCGGCCCGTGCTCGAGGCTCTGGAGTCCCAGCTGTCTGGCCTGCGGACGACCGTGTTCCTCAGCGACGAACGCGCCCGGTTGCTCGACCGGAGGTCGGGCGAGCACGCGCTGCTCGGGCGCCTCGACGCGATGCAGCTCGCACCGGGCTTCAGCGTCCCCGAGGACGTCATCGGCAACAACGGCGTCGGTACCGTCCTGGTGACCCGGCGGCCCGTCTTCATCTGCGGTCGCGAGCACTACGGCGACGACCTGACGGGGCTGGTCTGCGCGGGCGCACCGGTGCGCGACCCGCTGAGCGGTCACGTCGTCGGCGCACTCGACCTGACCAGCGCGCGGGCCGATACCCACCCCGCCATGCTCACCTCGGCACTCGAGGCGGCCCGTGCCATCGAGCAGCGGCTGCTGGAGCAGGTCTCGTCCCGCGAGCGGGCCCTGCTCCAGGCGTTCTGGGCCGCCCGTCCGCCGGGGAACGGCGGCCCGGGCGGCATGCCCACCGTCCCCGACGAGTTGCTCGACCGCCACGACCGGCTCTTCCTCCAGGCGGCCGCGACCGAGTTGATCTCCTCCGGCCGCACCGGCCTCGTGGAGGTGCGGCTGCCCCACGGACGCACGGCCGTCCTGCGCAGCCGGCCGGTGACGGCTCCGTCCGGCGTCACGGGAATCGCCGTCGAGGCGGCTCTTCCCTCCGGTCTCCGGCAGGACCTCGCCGTGCTGACGGACGCGGGCGGCACTCCCTCGGATCTCACCCCCCGGCCCGTGAGCCACCCCGCGACGCGCCCGTCGCCACGGCGGCTCCCGCCCCGCCCCCTGCCTGCCGCCCCGGAGCCCGAGCCCCGGCCGGGAACCGAGCGGGGCGACGGACGCCCCGACGAGTGGCTGGTCGCCGTCGGCGAGCCGTTGATGGGCACGCTGGCCCTGCAGGCCCGGCAGCGCCTGGGGCTGCTGTACGACGCCTCCGCATGCGTCGGCACCACGCTCGACGTGGTACGGACCGCCGAGGAACTGACCGAGGTGGCCATCCCCCGGTTCGCCGACTTCACCGCCGTCGACGTGCCGGAAGCCGTGCTGGCCGGTGAGGAACCGGTCCGGGTGAACGGTGCGCTGCGCCGCGTCGCGCTCACCGGCGTGCGCGAGGACTCCCCGCTCCATGCGGCCGGTGACCTGATCGCCTATGCGCCGTCCACGCCCCAGGCCAGATGCCTGGCGACCGAGCGGCCGGCCCTGGAACCGGAACTCGCGACGGCCCATGGCTGGCACCTCCAGGACCCGGCGCGCGGCGAGCGGATCCTGGAGGCCGGCATCCACTCGCTGATCACCGTGCCGATGCGGGCCCGGGGCGTGCTCCTGGGAGTGGTCAGTTTCTACCGCTCCCGGCTCCAGGAGCCGTTCTCCGAGGACGACCTGTTGCTCGCCGAGGAACTGGTCGGCCGCGCCGCGCTGAGCATCGACAACGCCCGCCGCTTCACCCGCGAGCACAAGGTGGCGCTGACGCTCCAGCGCAGTCTGCTGCCGCGCGGCCTGCCCGCGCAGCACGCGGTCGACGTGTCCCACCGCTACCTGCCGGCGCGTTCGGGGGCCGGGGGCGACTGGTTCGACGTGATCCCGCTGTCCGGCGCACGGGTGGCACTGGTGGTCGGGGACGTGGTCGGCCACGGACTGCACGCCGCCGCCACCATGGGCAGGCTGCGCACCGCGGTCCACAACTTCTCCGCCCTCGATCTCCCCGCCGAGGAGGTCCTCGCCCAGCTCGACGACCTCGTCGCCCGGCTGGACGCCGACCAGGAGCAGGCGGAGACCGGCGACGGGGACATCACCGGCGCGAGCTGTCTCTACGCCGTCTACGACCCCGTCGCGGGCCGCTGCACCGTGGCGCGGGCCGGTCATCCGCCGCCCGCGCTGGTACGGCCCGACGGCACCGTCGAGTATCCGGACCTGCCCGACGCGCCACCGCTGGGCGTGAGCGGCCATCCCTTCGAGACCGCCGAGCTGGAGATCCCCGAGGGCAGCCTGCTCGTCCTCTACACCGACGGGCTGATCGAACACCTCGGCCACCGGGACGTCGGCCTCGGGATGGACAGACTGCGCGGCGTGCTCGCCCGGTCCGCGGGAACGCCCGAGCACGCCTGCCGGACGCTGGACTCCCTGCTGCCCCGGCCTCCGGACCACCCCGCCGACGATGTCGCGCTCCTCGTCGCCCGTACCCGGACGCTGGACGACGACCACGTCGCCACCTGGGAGCTGGCCGCCGACCCGGCCGAGGTCCCGCGGGTCCGCGCGGAGGCCACCGCACAACTGGCCCGATGGGGCCTCGACGAGCTGCTCTTCTCCACCGAACTCACGGTCAGCGAACTGCTGACCAACGCGCTCCGCCACGGCAGTGAACCCGTCTCGCTGCGTCTGCTGCGTGACCGCACGCTGATCTGCGAGGTCTCCGACGGCAGCAGCACCTCTCCGCACCCGCGCCGGGCGGCGGCCACCGACGAGGGCGGCCGCGGGCTGTTCCTGGTGGCCCAGCTCGTCCAGCGGTGGGGCACCCGGTACACAGCGCGGGGAAAGGTCATCTGGACGGAGCAGCCGCTGGCGCCCGCTCGAGCGGCATGAGCACCCCCGGCGGCATGGCGGTCACCGAACACACCAGGCCCGTCACGCCAGGCTGTCCCGCCACGCCCGGTGCAGGTCCGCGAACCGGCCCGTGCCCTCGATGAGTTCGTCCGGGGTGCCGTCCTCGACGATGCGGCCGTGCTCCATCACCAGCACCCGGTCCGCGATCTCGACGGTCGACAGCCGGTGCGCGATGACCACCGCGGTACGCCCCTGAAGCACCGTCGCCATCGCGCGCTGCACCGCCCGTTCGCCCGGGATGTCGAGCGAGCTGGTCGCCTCGTCGAGGATGAGCACCGCCGGGTCGGCGAGCAACGCCCGTGCGAAGGCGACGAGTTGACGCTGACCCGCGGAGATGCGGCCGCCCCGCTTGCGGACGTCGGTGTCGTAGCCGTCGGGCAGCGCCTCGATGAAGTCGTGCGCGCCGATCGCCTTCGCGGCCCGCTCGATCTGCTCGCGGCTCGCGTCCGGGCGCCCGATGGCGATGTTCTCGGCGACCGTGCCGGAGAACAGGAACGCCTCCTGCGTCACCATCACCACCCCGCGCCGCAGTTCCGGCACGGCCAGGTCGCGCAGATCGACGCCGTCCAGCAGGACCCGCCCGCCGGACGGGTCGTAGAACCGGGCGAGCAGCTTGGCCAGCGTCGACTTGCCCGCGCCGGTCGAGCCGACCACCGCGACCGTCTGCCCGGCCGGGACGGTGAGGTCGAAGCGGGGCAGCACCTCGCCGCCGGTGCGGTACCCGAAGCGGACGCCGTCGAACACCACCTCCCGTCCCGGGTGTTCGCCGGCGAGCGGCGGCAGCTGCACGGGAGCCGACGGCTCCGGCACGCTCGGCGTCTGCGCGAGCAGCCCGGCGATCTTCTCCAGCGAGGCGGCCGCCGACTGCCAGGAGTTGAGGAACATGCCGAGCCGGTCGATGGGGTCGTACAGCCGCCGCAGGTACAGCACCGCCGCCGCCAGCACACCGAGTTCCAGCGAGCCGCCCGCCACCCGGTAGGCGCCCCACAGCACGATCAGCGCGACGGCCGTGTTGGCGATCAGCCGCGAGCCGACGACATAGCGGGCCATCTCCAGCAGCGCGTCGCCGTTGGTGCGTTCGTGACGCCGGTTGAGCACGCGGAAGGCGGCGTCGTTGGCCGCCTCCCGGCGGAAGGCGCGCACCGGCCGGATGCCGTTCATGGTCTCGACGAACTTCACGATGACGGACGCGATGGCGGTGGAGCGCACCCGGTACACCTCGCCCGCCCGCCGCCGGTAGACCCGCACCAGCACGTACAGCGGCATGAACGACGCCACCGCCACGGCCCCGAGCCCCAGGTCCAGCCACAGCAGCATCGCCGAGATGTAGACCGACGACAGCACGATCATGACCAGTTCCTGCAGGCCCTCGTCGAGCAGTTCGCGCAGCGACTCCACGTCCGTCGTGGACCGGGAGATCAGCCGGCCCGAGGTGTAGCGCTCGTGGAAGTCGACGCTGAGCGCCTGCGCGTGCCGGAAGATCCGGCCGCGCAGGTCGAGCAGCACGTCCTGGTTGACGCGGGCCGAGGTGTTGATGAACGCGTACTGCAGGGTCCCGGAGGCGACCGCGCACAGCAGGTAGGCCACGGCCACCGCGACCAGCGGACCGCGGTCGTGGCCGCGCAGCGCCGGTACGGCGCTGTCGATGGCGTACGCGACCAGCAGCGGGCCCGCCTGGACGGCCGCCTGCTGGAGCAGCAGCAGGAGCGTGGTGACGGCGACGCGGGCCCGCAGCGGGGCGAGCAGGGAGCGCAGGAGCGCGGCGGTGGCGCCCGGAGGAGTGGGCAGGGTGTCGCGGTCGAAGGGGTCGCCGGCGGCGGCGCCGGGCGGCGGCCCGTCCGGCCCGTCCGGTTGGTCGTCCGCCGTGGCGACGGTCGTGGTGGGGGCCGTCATCGCTCGTCCTCCGCTTCCCCGGTGCCGGACATGAGGTGGGCGTACTCGGCGTTGGTGCGCAGCAGTTCCTGGTGGGTGCCGACGGCGGCGACCCGGCCGCCGGACAGCAGCGCGACCCGGTCGGCGAGCAGCACGGTGGACGGGCGGTGCGCCACGATCAGGGCGGTGGTGTCCGCCAGGACGTCCCGCAGCGCGGCCTCGACCAGCGCCTCGGTGTGCACGTCCAGGGCGGACAGCGGGTCGTCCAGGACCAGGAACCGGGGCCTGCCGACGACCGCCCGGGCCAGCGCCAGCCGCTGCCGCTGCCCGCCGGACAGGCTCAGGCCCTGCTCGCCGACCTGGGTCCCGGTGCCCTGCGGGAGCGCGTGCGCGAAGCCGGCCTGGGCGACCGACAGCGCCCGCTCCAGCTCCGCCTCGCCGGCCGCGTCACCCGCCCCCATCAGCACGTTCTCCGCCACGCTCGCGGAGAACAGGGTGGGCTCCTCGAAGGCGACGGCGACCAGGGAGCGCAGCCGCTCACGGGGCATCGCGGCGATGTCCACGCCGTCGAGGGTGATCCGGCCCTCCGTCACCTCGTGCAGCCGGGGGACGAGCGCGGTGAGCGTGGTCTTCCCGCTGCCGGTGGCCCCGACCAGCGCCATCGACTCGCCGGGACGGATGTGCAGGTCGACCCGGTCCAGGACGGGCGGGGAGCCGTCGGGCGCGTCGGGGTAGCGGAACCGCACGCCGTGGAAGCGCAGTCCGCTGTCGTCCGCGCGGGCCGTGCCGTCGCCGTCGGGGCGGACGGCCGCGGCGGCGACCGCGTCCGGCTCCGGTTCGGCGTCCCGCACCTCGAAGTACCGCTCCGTGGCGGTGGCCGCCTCCTGGCTCATCGCCAGCAGGAAGCCGATGGAGTCCACCGGCCACCGCAGGGCGAGCGCCGTGGACAGGAAGGCGACCAGCGTGCCCGCGGACAGGCCGCCGTCGGCCACCTGCACGCACCCCAGCACCAGGGCCGCCCCGATCGCCACCTCCGGCAGGGTCACGATGACGCCCCAGATGGTGGCGAGCAGCCGGGCCTTGCGCAGCTCCGTCCCGCGCAGCGTGCGCGACAGCTCCCGGAACGCCCGCGCCTGGCTGCGGTGGCGTCCGAACCCCTTGACGATCCGGATGCCGAGCACGCTCTCCTCGACGACCGTCGTCAGGTCGCCGACCTGGTCCTGCGCGAGCCGCGCCGCGTCGGAGTACCGCTTCTCGAAGATCACGCAGGTGACGACGACGGGCACCGCCGGCCCCAGGATCACCAGGCCCAGCGTCCAGTCCTGCAGCAGCATGATGGTCACGCCGACGACGATCGTCACCCCGTTGACCAGCAGGAACGTCAGCGGAAAGGCGAGGAACATGCGCAGCAGCATCAGGTCGGTGGTGCCCCGCGACAGCAACTGCCCGGACGGCCACCGGTCGTGGAAGGCCACCGGCAGCCGCTGCAGATGCCGGTACAGGTCCGCCCGCATCTCCGCCTCGACGTGCGACAGCGGCCGCGCCACCAGCCAGCGCCGCATCCCGAACAGCAGCGCCTCCGCCACCCCGAGCAGCAGCACGTACAGCGCGCCGAGCCACACCCCGGCCGGGTCCCGGTCGGCGACCGGCCCGTCCACCAGCCATTTCAGCACCAGCGGGATCACCAGCCCGGTGCAGGAGGCGAGCACCGCGACGAACGCGGCGGTGAACAGCCTCACCCGCACGGGCCGTACGTACGGCCACAGGCGCAGCAGGCTTCGGACGGCGGACCGGTCCGCTGGGGTGGCAGGTGTAGTGGGCATCAGCAGTGAGCCTACGGATCGCCACTGACGACGCCCACCGAGTTTTGGCCGGACCGGGGTCCGCCGCGGGTCCTACGACCTGTGTGTTCGAGCGGTCGTACGCGGCTGCCGGTGCGGCCGTCACGCCACCCGCAGCAGCAGCACCGACCGCTCCGGCACCGTGATCGCCGTGCCCGCCGAATGGGTCACGCCCGGCGTTCCCGCCTGCTCCTCCAGCGAGGTGTCGACGACCACCTGGTACCGCTCCGCCCACGGCGGGCCCGGCAGTACGAAGCTCACCGGGTCGCCCCCGGCGTGCAGCACGGCGAGGAAGCTGTCGTCGACGATCGGCGCGCCCCGCTCGTCCCGGCCCGGGATGTCCCGCCCGGAGAGGTACATGCCGAGCGTGGCGGCGGGCGCGTACCAGTCCCCTTCCGTCATCTCCGTGCCCCGCGAGGTGAACCAGGCCAGGTCGCGCAGACCGTCCGCGGAGTGGGCGCGGCCGGAGAAGAACGCCCGGCGGCGCAGCACCGGATGCCGGTGGCGCAGCCCGATCAGCCGGGAGGTCAGCTCGCACAGCGCCCGCCAGCCCGGATCCTCCAGCAGCCCCCAGTCGACCCAGCTGGTGTCGTCGTCCTGGCAGTAGGCGTTGTTGTTGCCGCGCTGGGTGCGCCCCAGCTCGTCGCCCGCGACCAGCATCGGCACGCCCGTCGACAGCAGCAGCGTGGTCAGCAGGTTGCGCAGCTGCCGCCGCCGCAGCGCCCGTATCCCCTCGTCGTCGGTCTCGCCCTCCGCGCCGCAGTTCCACGACCGGTTGTCGTCGGTGCCGTCCCGGTTGCCCTCACCGTTCGCCTCGTTGTGCTTGCGCTCGTACGACACCAGGTCCCGCAGGGTGAAACCGTCGTGCGCGGTGACGAAGTTGACCGACGCGTACGGCCTGCGGCCGCCCCAGGCGTACAGGTCGCTGGAGCCCGACAGCCGGTAGCCGAGGTCCCGCACGTCCGGCAGGGCGCCGCGCCAGAAGTCCCGCACGGCGCCCCGGTACCGGTCGTTCCACTCCGTCCACAGCGGCGGGAACGCGCCCACCTGGTAGCCGCCGGAGCCGACGTCCCACGGCTCGGCGATCAGCTTCACCCGCCGCAGCACCGGGTCCTGCGCGATGACGGCGAGGAACGGCGAGAGCATGTCGACGTCGTGCATGGAGCGGGCCAGCGCGGCCGCCAGGTCGAAGCGGAAGCCGTCCACGCCCATCTCGGTCACCCAGTAGCGCAGCGAGTCGGTGATCAGACGCAGCACGTGCGGCTGGACCACGTGCAGGGTGTTGCCGCAGCCGGTGTAGTCGGCGTAGCGCCGGGCGTCCGGCTGGAGGCGGTAGTAGCCGCGGTTGTCGATGCCCTTGAGTGACAGCGTGGGGCCGTACTCGCCCGCCTCGGCGGTGTGGTTGTAGACCACGTCGAGGATCACCTCGATGCCGGCCGCGTGCAGGGCGCGCACCATCCGCTTGAACTCGCCCACCTGCCGGCCGGTGGTGCCGGAGGCGGCGTACCCGGCGTGCGGGGCGAAGTAGCCGATGGAGTTGTAGCCCCAGTAGTTGCGCAGGCCGCGCCGCAGCAGGTGGTCCTCGTGCGCGAACTGGTGCACCGGCAGCAGCTCCACGGCCGTCACGCCGAGCCTCACCAGGTGCTCGACGGCCGCCGGGTGCGCGAGGCCCGCGTAGGTGCCGCGCAGTTCCTCCGGGATGCCCGGGTGCAGCTTGGTGAAGCCGCGCACGTGCACCTCGTAGATCACCGAGTCCGCCCACGGCGTCCGCGGCCGATGGTCGTCCGACCAGTCGTCGTCATCGTGCACGACGACGCCCTTGGGGACGTACGGCGCCGAGTCCCGGTCGTCGCGCACGGTGTCCGCGACGTGCTGCTCGGGCCAGTCGCGCACATGCCCGTACACCTCGGCCGGCAGCGTGAAGTCGCCGTCCACCGCGCGGGCGTACGGGTCGAGGAGCAGCTTCGCCGGGTTCCAGCGGGCGCCGGTCCACGGGTCCCAGCGGCCGTGCACCCGGTAGCCGTACCGCTGCCCGGGCATGACGCCCGGCACGAAGCCGTGCCAGATCTCGTGCGTCAGCTCGGTCAGACGGACCCGGCTCTCCTTGCCGCGGTCGTCGAACAGGCACAGCTCCACCGCCTCCGCCCCGCCCGCCCACAGCGCGAAGTTGGTGCCCGCCACCCCCTCCGGCCCGACCAGGAACCGGGCCCCCAGCGGCATCGGCGCGCCCGGCCACACCGGCACGCCCGGCACCGGCCGCCGCACGCCGTCGATCACGACGGCCGGACGCGCCTCCCCGCCGGCGCGTTCCCCGGCCACCGCCTCCTGCTCGGCTGCGCTGGACACCTGTCAGCCTCCCACGGCTCGTGGAACGACACCCGGAAGGGCGTGCGGCGGCGGCATCCGGCCCCGGCGTCCCCGTGGCGCGCCGCTGCGGCTCAGCGGCGGCCGCCACACCCCCTCGCGTCGTCCTCCCCACTGTTCTGCCCAGACCGTGGCTCGCACTCACGTTTCCCCAGGGCGGGCCCGTCGTTGGGCAGCGCGTGAGGCACGTACACGGGCGCGCGCGGCGCGCGGGGGCCGCATCGGCGGCCGTACTGACATGGGCGGCGCTGCTGGCCGGCTGCACCTCCGGCGGCGTGAGCGGCACGGACGGGGTGTCCGGCGCGGCCGGGGCGCGCGCGGAGGCCATCCGGATCTCGCCGGACGACGGCAGCAAGGGCGTGCGGCCCGGCGCACGGCTGCTGGTGCGGGTGGAGAGCGGGCGGCTGGAGTCGGTGAGGGTCGTCAAGTTCCAGGACGCGCGGGTGTCGGAGGTGGCCGGACGCATCTCCGACGACGGCCTGCGCTGGGAGCCGGCCGCCGGCCGCCTCGCGCCGGCCGCCCGCTACACGGTCGACGCGGTGGCCCTGGACGGCCACGGGCGCCGCTCGGCCCGCCACGTCACCTTCACCACGGACGTCCCCGACGAGCGCCTCGTCGCCCACGTCACCCCGGAGAACCGCTCCACCGTCGGCACCGGGATGATCGTGTCGCTCGCCTTCAACCGCGACGTGACCGACCGCGCCGCGGTCGAACGGGCCGTCAGAGTGACCGCCCGCCCGGCCGTCGAGGTCCGGCCGCACTGGTTCGGCAGGTCCCGTCTCGACTTCCGCCCCGAGCGGTACTGGAAGCCCGGCACCGAGGTCACCGTCTCGCTGCGGCTGCGCGACGTCGAGGACGCCCCCGGGGTCCACGGACCGCAGGACAGGACGGTTTCCTTCACCGTCGGCCGCGGCCAGGTCTCCCGGGTCGACGCGGCGAGGCACATCATGCAGGTGCGCCGGGACGGCAGGCTGCTGGCCACCGTGCCGGTCACGGCGGGCGCCCCCAAGTCCCGCACCTACAACGGGAAGATGGTGGTGATGGAGATGCTCGAGGTCACCCGCATGAACAGCCGCACGGTCGGCTTCGGCGGCGACTACGACATCCCGGACGTCCCGCACGCCATGCGCCTGACCGACTCCGGCACCTTCGTGCACGGCAACTACTGGGCGCCGGACGCCCCCGGACGGGTCAACATCAGCCACGGGTGCGTGGGGCTCAGGGACGTCAAGGGCGGCGGCTCGGACACCCCCGCGGGCTGGTTCTTCGACCGCAGCCTGGTCGGGGACGTCATCGAGGTCGTCCACAGCGATGACAGGAAGGTCGCTCCCGACAACGGGCTCGGAGGGTGGAACATGGGGTGGAAACAGTGGAAAGCGGGCGGCGCGCTCCGGTGAGCCGGCACGGGGCCGGTCCGGGCCGCGCGGACGTGCCCGAGGTTGCGACGAAATGGTGACCTTCTGCCCGCTCGTACCCCGAAATTGGACGGTTAATATGCGCCAATGAGCGCGGGGGACGCGCCGGGGTGCGGGCCTGACCAGGCCCGGCGAGGGGAGAGAACGTGAACGTGCGGCCGATATCGGGGGCGTCGGTTGACGCACGCGGGCGGGGCGGAAAAGGACTGACGGCGCTGATACTCGGGGCGCTGCTGGTGACCGTCACCGCGTGTGGAGGGGGAAATGCGGACTCCGGCTCCGGGTCCGGCTCCGGATCCGGTGACGCGCAGGGCAAGAACTCCGGCCAGGCCGTGAGCAAGCAGTCCGAGGCCGTGGTGTCCATCGCCCCCAAGGACGGCGCGAAGTCCGTCGACACCAGCGGCGCCCTCAAGGTCAGCGTCGGCAAGGGCAAGCTGACCCAGGTCCAGGTCAAGGACTCCAAGGGCACCGAGATACCCGGCAAGTTGTCCGCCGGCGGCACGGCCTGGACGCCGTCGACACACCTGGCCGCGTCCACCAAGTACACCGTGCACGCGGTCGCCAAGGACTCCGCGGGGCGCGAGGCCGCCGAGGACTCCAGCTTCACCACGCTGACGCCGCCCAACACCTTCGTCGGCTACTTCACTCCCGAGGACGGCTCCACCGTCGGCGTCGGGATGCCGTTCTCCGTCCGCTTCACCCGGGGCATCACGCACCCGGAGGACGTCGAGAAGGCCATCAGCATCAAGACCGAGCCGGCCGTGGACGTCCAGGGCCACTGGTTCGGCAACGACCGCCTCGACTTCCGTCCCGAGAAGTACTGGGCGGAGGGCACCAAGGTCACCGTCCGGCTCAACCTCGACGGCGTCGAGGGCCGGCCGGGCGTCTACGGCAGCCAGGCCAAGACGGTCTCCTTCACCATCGGCCGCAACCAGGTCTCCGTGGTCGACGCCAAGAAGCACACCATGAAGGTCACGCAGGACGGCAAGGTCGTCAAGACCATCCCGGTCACCACCGGCAAGCCCGGCTACGACACCTGGAACGGCCAGATGGTCATCAGCGAGAAGCTCCGGGTGACCCGCATGAACGGCGACACGGTCGGCTACGGCGGCGAGTACGACATCGCGGACGTGCCCGACGCGATGCGGCTGACCACCTCCGGCACCTTCGTGCACGGCAACTACTGGGCCTCCGGCGCCTTCGGCAACTACAACGCCAGCCACGGCTGCGTCGGCCTGCAGGACGTGCGCGGCGGCTACGACCGCAAGCTGCCGGCCGGGTGGTTCTTCGACCACTCGATCATCGGCGACGTGGTCGTCGTGAAGAACTCCGACGACGACACGGTCGCCCCCGACAACGGCCTGAACGGCTGGAACATGTCCTGGGAGAAGTGGACGCAGTAGGCGTCCCCCGACCCACGGCCCCGGTGCGAGACACGGCACCGGGGCCGTTGTCGTCGGTGCCGACGCCCGCACGGGTGCCGGCGCTGGTGCTGATGCCGTGTTGCGCGGTGTGACCGACCGCACCGAGGCGCGTGCCGTTAGTGCCCGTTAACCTGCCTGCATGACCGTGAATCTCGAAGTCGCCGAGGGCGTCGGCACCCTGCGCCTGGACCGCCCCCCGATGAACGCGCTGGACGTCGCCACGCAGGACCGGCTGAAGGAGCTCGCCGAGGAGGCGTCCCGCAGGGACGACGTGCGCGCCGTGGTGCTCTACGGCGGGGAGAAGGTGTTCGCCGCCGGCGCGGACATCAAGGAGATGCAGGCCATGGACCACACCGCGATGGTCCTGCGCTCCCGCGCCCTGCAGGAGTCGTTCACGGCGGTGGCCCGCATCCCCAAGCCGGTGGTGGCGGCCGTGACCGGATACGCGCTGGGCGGCGGCTGCGAACTCGCCCTGTGCGCCGACTACCGGATCGCCGCCGACAACGCCAAGCTCGGTCAGCCGGAGATCCTGCTCGGCCTGATCCCGGGTGCGGGCGGCACCCAGCGCCTGGCCCGTCTGATCGGCCCCTCCAAGGCCAAGGACCTGATCTTCACCGGCCGCATGGTCAAGGCGGACGAGGCGCTGACGCTGGGTCTGGTGGACCGCGTCGTGCCGGCCGCCGACGTCTACACCGAGGCGCACGCGTGGGCCGCGAAGCTCGCGCAGGGGCCGGCGCTCGCGCTGCGCGCCGCCAAGGAGTCGGTCGACACCGGACTGGAGACGGACATCGAGACCGGGCTCGCGGTCGAACGGAACTGGTTCGCGGGCCTGTTCGCCACCGAGGACCGCGAGCGCGGGATGCGCAGCTTCGTGGAGGAGGGGCCGGGCAAGGCCAAGTTCCTCTGAGGCCGCCGGGACGGCTGACCTGTGGGCAGATCCTGTGAAACCGCCCACAGACACTTGCAATTGACGGGATGTCTCATCCGGGCCCCTCGGCGGGACGGGTTATGGGAGCCTTAACGCACCCTTAAGCCTGCCTTGTCGAGGGGGACCGACGATTGTCTCCAGGTGAGCAGTCACCGCAGGCCGGACCGGCTGCGGGCGGTTCCGAACCGTCTGCGGCACAGGTCGGAGGACCTGCTCGGGACGATTCATTCCCGGGGGTGTATTCCTCGGGAACGGCCCCGGGGGGCGTTGCGGACGGCCATCATGGGGCCATGGCGGGGCTGGAGGGCATCGAACAGCCGCGGGGACCAGGCCGTGCGACCACAGGGCGGTGGTCGCCTGCGGTGGAGGACGAACAGGGACTCAAGGCGCTGGAGCTGTACGGCGATCCGACCGACGCGGAGGTCCCGCTGCCGTCCCGCCCGGAGTCCGCGGCGACCGCCCGCCGCCTCGCCCAGGTCGTGGTCCTGCGCCACTGGGGCCTGACCGCCCGGATGGCGGAGGACGCCGTCCTGCTCGTCTCCGAACTCGTCGGCAACGCCGTGCGCCACACCGGCGCCCGCGTCTTCGGCCTGCGGATGCGCCGCCGCCGGGGCTGGATCCGCATCGAGGTCCGCGACCCGTCCCGCGGCCTGCCCTGTCTCCTGCCCGTCCAGGAGATGGACATCAGCGGCCGGGGCCTGTTCCTCGTCGACAAGCTCTCCGACCGCTGGGGCGTCGACCTGCTGCCGCGGGGCAAGACGACGTGGTTCGAGATGAGGGTGACGGACCGGTGATCCCCGGTGCGACCCGCACCGGACGCCAATCGGACTAATCAGCGGTTTTCAGCTCCGATCCGCCTTAAATGGTGCGGTGACCACGACCGATCGTCGCACCGCGCTGCGGACCGGCGCCGGGCTCGTCGCCGGTGGCGTGCTCGCCGCCGGATGCTCCGCCGGCGCAGCCGCCCACCCCGCCCCCACCACTGCCGCCCCCACCGCCGCCGCCCCCACAGCCCGCCGCTCCACCCGCCCCCCGGCCGTCGGCCCGCGTCACTACCCCGGCCGGCCCGCCCAGCTCACCCACGGCCCCCGCACCCGACCCCGCGTCGCCCTCACCTTCCACGGCCAGGGCGACCCCGCCCTCGCCCGCGCCCTGCTCACCGAGGCCGAGCGGCACGGCGCCCGCGTCACCGTCCTCGCCGTCGGCAGCTGGCTCGACGAACACCCCTCACTCGCCCGCCGCATCCTCGACGGCGGCCACGACCTCGGCAACCACACCCAGCGCCACCTGGCCGTCAACACCATGACGCAGGCCGACGCCCGCGCCGAGATCACCGCCTGCGCCGACCGGCTCAGGCGCCTCACCGGCTCCATCGGCACCTGGTTCCGTCCCTCGCGCGCGCCCCGCGCCTCCCCGCTCGTCCAGCGCCTGGCCCGCGAGGCGGGTTACCCGCACGTGCTGTCGTACGACGTCGACTCCCTGGACTACACCCGGCCCGGACCCGACGCCGTCACCCGCAAGGTCCTCGGCGAGATCCGCAACGGATCCGTGATGAGCCTGCACTTCGGCCACCCGGACACCGTCGCCGCGCTCCCCGCCCTACTGGACGAACTCGACCACCGCGGTCTGGCCGCGGTGACCACCACGGAGCTGTTCAGCTGATGCACCGCACCCTCGCCCAGCGCACCCTCGCCCAGCGCACTCTCGCCCGGCGCGCCCTCCTCGCCGCCGCCGCGCTCGCCGCCCTCGCCGCCTGCGGCGGCCCCGCCCGCCCCCGTGCCGAGGACGCCGCCCACAGCAGCGCCGCCGTCCGGCCCGCCCCGCCGAAGGCGGCGGCGGTCCAGGGCCTGCCCGGCATGCCGCCCGTCCTCGACCCGCACGACGTGTACGCGGCCGACCGCCCGAACCGGCTCTCCCCGGTGGTCCGGGACTTCCCGTCCCGCGTCTACGTCCCCAACACCAACTCCGACACCGTCTCCGTCATCGACCCGAAGACCTACCGGGTGATCGAGACGATCCCGGTCGGCGCCCAGCCCCAGCACGTCGTGCCGTCCTGGGACCTGAAGACGCTGTGGGTCAACAACGACAAGGGCAACACCCTCACCCCGATCGACCCGAGAACCGGAAAGGCCGGCCGCACGGTCGACGTGCACGACCCGTACAACCTCTACTTCACCCCCGACGGCCGCTACGCCGTCGTCATGGCCTCCCTCGACCGCGAACTGGTCTTCCGCGACGCGCACACCATGAAACGCGTCAAGACCGTCCCGGTCAGCTGCTACGGCGTCAACCACGCCGACTTCTCCCTCGACGGCCGCTACTTCATCGTCTCCTGCGAGTTCAGCGGCGAACTGCTGAAGGTCGACACGGCGAAGATGAAGGTGACCGGGCAGCAGCGGCTCCCGCACCACGGCGCGATGCCGCAGGACGTCAAGGTCTCGCCGGACGGCAAGAAGTTCTACATCGCCGACATGACCACCGACGGCATGTGGGTCCTCGACGGCGACAAGTTCACGACGCCGGCCTTCCTGCCCACCGGCAAGGGCTGCCACGGCCTGTACGTCAGCCGTGACTCGCGCGAGATGTACATCTCCAACCGCGGCGAGGGCTCCGTCTCCGTCTTCGACTTCCGGCAGCAGCGGGTCACCAGGAAGTGGCACCTGCCGGACGGCGGCAGCCCCGACATGGGCGGTGTCTCCGCCGACGGCAAGGTCCTGTGGCTGTCCGGCCGCTACCACTCCGAGGTGTACGCCATCGACACCCGCACCGGCCACCTGCTGGCCCGCGTCAAGGTCGGCAGCGGCCCGCACGGCCTCGCCGTGTACCCGCAGCCGGGCCGCTACTCGCTCGGCCACACCGGCATCTTCCGCTGACCCGGCCGCGGATCACGGCCGCGGATCAAGGCTGCCGGTCAAGACTGCCGATCACGGCGGCGGATCACGGCGGCGGAGCACGGCGGCGGATCACGGCGGCGGAGCACGGCCCCGGATCACCGCAGCAGCGCCTCCGAGCCCACGGGACGGTAGCCGGCCGCCTGGAACGCCCGCAGCGAGCGGGCGTTCCCCGCCGCGACCTGCGCCCACACCGGCTCACCCCCGCCCAGCTGCCGGGCCGCCGTCGCCAGGGCGCGCCCCAGCCCGCGGTGCCGTACGCCCTCGTCCACCTCCACGGCTGCCTCCAGCCGCCCCGCGACCCCACGCCCCAGCACGAGCACGCCCCCGTCCGCCGCCCACACCCGGACGCCGTCGCGCCTGCGGCGGGAGGTCACCACCCGCGGATGGTCCGGGTCGGCGATCTCGGTGAGCGCGAGCGGCGGCCCGCCCGGCAGGGCGGAGCCCACCGTCAGCACGTCGACCGTGTCCGCCGTGCGGCCCGTGCGGTCCATGAACGCGGTCAGGAAGCGGGCGTTCATCGTCGCGGCGAGCGCGTCGCAGTCGGTCTCCCGCAGGGCCCGGCGCACCCACCGCGGGTCCTCGTCCGTGAAGACCACGGAGTGCGCGGTGAAGGCGATGACCCCGGCGTCGCGGGGCGAGGGCTGCGGCAGGACCGTCGTCCGGCCGTCCGCCGGCGGGAAGACACCCCGCGCCGCCGCGTCCAGCATGTCCCGCAACGTCTCCGCCATCGACCGCTCCTCCAGTCTCCGCCCGCTCCCGGGTGGTCCCCGCACCGCGCACTCACCGCGCCCGTTAGTCTGACCTGCGGCAGAACGCCGGAAGACACGAGAAACGTAACAAGAGGGGTGGATCGGTGGCGGACATCGAAGAGGCGCGCAAGGAGTTCCAGCGGATCGACAGCGACGGCGACGGGTTCATCACCGCCGCCGAGCTGAAGACCGCGCTCGCCCAGGGGGGCGACTGGAACGTCACCGAGTCGGTCGCCGAGGCGATCATCAAGACCCGTGACCTCAACGGCGACAAGGTCCTGTCGTTCGACGAGTTCTGGACGTACCTGAACAAGTGACGTGAGCGCGGACGCGAAAGGGGCCGGCTCGCCGCCGCGACGGTGACCGGCCCCTTCGTCGTACCCGTCCGTCCGTCCGGCTGGCCGTCCGTCCGGCCCGGCGTGCGGAATAGCCGTCGCTCCGGGAGGGTTGGTGGTGCTCACGGGCACGACACCACCCCCGGAAGGGCGACCGGCATGAAGATCGGCATCATCGGCGCGGGCAACATCGGCGGCAACCTCACCCGGCGGCTCACCGCACTCGGGCACGACGTCTCCGTCGCCAACTCCCGCGGACCGCACACGCTCACCGCGCTGGCCGAGGAGACCGGCGCGACGCCCGTGCGCGTCGAGGAGGCGGCGCGCGGGGCCCAGATCGTCGTCGTGACGATCCCCCTCAAGGCCATCCCGGACCTGCCGTCCGGCCTGTTCGACGAGGCCGCGGACGGCGTCGCCGTGATCGACACCGGCAACTACTACCCGCAGCGCGACGGCAGGATCGCGGAGATCGTGGACGACGGCGTCACCGAGAGCCGCTGGACCGAACGCCACCTCGGACACCCGGTGATCAAGGCGTTCAACGGCACCTACGCCCAGGACATCCTCGACCGGCCCCTCCCGGCCGGCGACCCGGACCGCATGGCGCTCCCGGTCGCGGGCGACGACGAGGCGGCCAAGCGGAAGGTCAGGGCGCTGATCGACGAACTCGGCTTCGACACCGTCGACGCGGGCGGCCTGGACGACTCCTGGCGCCAGCAGCCCGGCACGCCGGTGTACGGCCTGCGGGCGGGCGTCGAGGAGGTCACCAAGGGCCTGGCGGAAGCGTCCCCGGAACGCCCGGCCGACTTCCGCGCGTAGCGCCCGTCCGGCGGATCGAGCCGGAGGAAACCGGCGGGGCCTTGCAGCCCGGGTGAGCGGGGTCCGGTGCGTCCAGCTGCACGGCGGAGGAGAGCGTCGACGCGATGGGGGTCCCCCGCGCGAGCGCAGCCGAGCGTGCGGGCGCCCCCGACGACAACGCCGCCGGGGTCACCCCCGCTGGGGAGGGCGTGCGGGACGCCGTGTCTCCGGCATGATCCGCCTACGGCGGCATCGTCTCCCACTACCTGTGGTCGGACAACGCGCCGGACGACGAGTGGCTGGACAACCGGAACGCCGACGACGACCGGGCACGACGGCGGCCGGGCGCGGCGACAGCG
>NZ_JBFADM010000092.1:0-25002 GCF_040641355.1 Streptomyces sp. NPDC020996 | reverse complement strand
CCGCGAACACCGGCGACGAATCCAGCAACTCCACCCCCATCCCCACCCACTGCGACCCCTGACCCGGAAACACGAACACCACCCTCCCCCCGGTGTCGGCCGCTCCGTGGTCGGCGACTCCGCTGGTCACGTGGTCTGCGGTGCGGTCCTCGGCGAGGGCCGCGAGGCCGGCCAGCGCGGTCTCGCGGCTGTCGAGGACGACGGCGGCGCGATGCTCCAGGTGGGAGCGGGTGGTGGCGAGGGAGAGGGCGACGTCGGAGAGGGGCAGGTCGACGTCGGCGGCCAGGTGGTCGTGCAGGCGGCGGGCCTGGTCGCGCAGGGCGGCCGGGTTCCGGCCGGAGAGCACCCAGGGCACGGTGGCCGCGAGAACGCCGGCGACGGCGGGCCGGCCGGTGTCGCCGGGGGCACGGTCGTCGGCGGTCTCGGGGGCGGCGGGCGGCTGCTCCACGATGACGTGCGCGTTGGTGCCGCTGATGCCGAAGGAGGAGACGCCGATGCGGCGCGGGTGCCCGGTGTCCGGCCAGGTGCGGTCCTCGGTGAGGAGGCGGACGTCCCCGTTCTCCCACTCGATGTGCGGGGACGGGGCGTCGACGTGCAGGGTCCTGGGCAGGACGCCGTGGCGCAGGGCGAGGACGGATTTGATGACGCCGGCGACGCCGGAGACGGCCTGGGTGTGGCCGATGTTCGACTTCAGGGAGCCGAGCCACAGGGGCCGGTCGGCGGGGCGTCCCCGCCCGTAGGTGGCGAGCAGGGCGTGGGCCTCGATGGGGTCGCCGAGACGGGTGCCCGTGCCGTGCGCCTCGACGGCGTCGACGTCCCGCGTGGAGAGCCGGGCGTCGGCGAGGGCGGCGCGGATGACGCGCTGCTGGGAGGGGCCGTTGGGGGCGGTCAGGCCGTTGGACGCGCCGTCCTGGTTGGTGGCGGAGCCGCGGACGACGGCGAGGACGCGGTGGCCGTTGCGGCGGGCGTCGGAGAGCCGTTCGAGCAGGAGCATGCCGAGGCCCTCGGAGAAGGATGTGCCGTCGGCGGCGGCCGCGAAGGCCTTGCAGCGGCCGTCGGCGGCGAGGGCGCGCTGCCGGCCGAATTCCAGGAACTCGGCGGGGGTCGCCATGACGGCGACGCCGCCCGCGAGGGCGAGGGTGCACTCGCCCTGCCGCAGCGCGCGGGTCGCGAGGTGCAGGGCGACGAGGGAGGAGGAGCAGGCGGTGTCGACGGTGACGGCGGGGCCCTCCAGGCCGAAGGTGTAGGCGACGCGGCCGGAGATGACGCTGTTGGACAGGCCGGTGCCGAAGTAGCCCTCGACGCCGTCGGGGATCTCCCGCAGTTCGGTGGCGTACCCGGAGGGGACGGCGCCGACGTAGACGCCGGTGCGGCTGCCCTTGAGGGCGGCCGGGTCGATGCCGGCGCGTTCGAAGGCCTCCCAGGCGCCTTCGAGGACGAGCCGCTGCTGCGGGTCCATGGCGAGCGCCTCGCGCGGCGAGATCCCGAACAGTTCGGGGTCGAACAGCCCTGCCCCGTGCAGGAACCCGCCCTCGCGCACGTAGGTGCGGCCGGGCAGGCCGGGCTCCGGGTCGTAGAGGTGGTCGAGGTCCCAGCCGCGGTCGGCGGGGAACGGCCCGATGGCGTCGCGGCCCTCGGTGACCAGCCGCCACAGCGCCTCGGGCGAGTCGGCGCCGTCGGGGAAGCGGCAGGCCATGCCGACGATGACGACGGGATCGTCGTGGCCGGGCACGACGGGGGCGGTGTCCTGCCGCGGGGCGTCCTGCGGGGCGTCCTGGGCGGCGTCGCCGAGGAGTTCGGCGCGCAGCAGCCGGGCGAGGGCGGCCGGGGTGGGGTGGTCGAAGACCGCGGTGGCGGGCAGCCGGAGGCCGGTGGCGGCGCCGAGCCGGTTGCGCAGTTCGACGGCGGTCAGTGAGTCGAAGCCGAGGTCCTTGAAGGCCTTCTCGGCGCCGACGGCATCGGTTCCGCCGTGTCCGAGGACGGCGGCCGCGTGGGTGCGCACCAGGTCCAGGAGCGTGCGGTGCCGGTCGTCGGGGGTGAGCCCGGCGAGCCGGGCGGCGAGCGCGGAGCCGCCGATGCCGTCGGCGCCGTCCACGGTGCGCCGTGCCGGGGCGCGGACCAGGCCGCGCGCCAGGGCGGGCACGGTCCCGGTGGCGGCCATGGTGCGCAGGGCCGCCGGGTCCAGGCGCACGGGCAGCAGCAGGGCCGCCCCGGCGGCGCGCCCGGCGTCGAACAGGGCGAGTCCGTCGGCGGCGGGGAACGCCGCCATGCCGGAGCGTGCCATGCGCTGGACGTCGTCCTCGGACAGGTGCCCGGTCATGCCGCTGGCCTCGCCCCACAGGCCCCAGGCAAGGGAGGTGGCGGGCAGCCCGCGGGCGGCGCGGTGGTGGGCGAGCGCGTCGAGGAAGGCGTTGGCGGCGGCGTAGTTGCCCTGTCCCGGGCCGCCGAGGACACCGGCTGCGGAGGAGTACAGCACGAACGAGGTCAGGTCGAGGTCCTGGGTGAGCTCGTGAAGATGCCAGGCCGCGTCCGCCTTGGGCCGCATGACGTGTTCGACGCGTTCGGCGTCCAGCGAGCCGAGGACGCCGTCGTCCAGGACACCGGCGGTGTGCACGACACCGGTCAGCGGCCGGCCGGCAGGGATGGCGTCCAGCAGCGCGGCCAGCTCCCCACGGTCCGCGACATCACACGCGGCCACCGTCACCTCCGCCCCCAACTCCCCCAGCTCCCGCACAAGTTCGGCGGCACCCGGCGCGTCCGAACCCCGCCGGCCGGCGAGCAGCAGATGCCGCACCCCGTGCCGGGCCACCAGATGCCGGGCCAGCAGCGCACCCAGCGTGCCGGTACCCCCCGTGACCAGCACCGTGCCCTCCGCCCCCCAGTCCTGCGGGACGGTGAGGACGAGCTTGCCCGTGTGCCTGGCCTGACTCATGAACCGGAACGCCTCCGCAGCACGCCGGACATCCCACGCCCGCACCGGCAGCGGCGCGAGGTCACCCGCCTCGAAGTGCCGTACGAGGGCGGCGAGCATCTCCCCAATCCGCTCGGGACCGGCCTCCATCAGGTCGAACCGGCGGTAGGCGACGCCGGGATGCGCGGCGGCCACTTGCTCCGGGTCGCGGACGTCGGTCGCGCCGAGCTCGACGAACCGGCCGCCGCGCGGCAGCAGCCGCAGCGACGCGTCCACCAGTTCGCCGACCAGGCAGTCCAGGACGACGTCGACCCCCTCGCCGCCGGTCGCGGCACGGAACCGGTTCTCGAAGGAGGTGTCGCGGGAGGAGGCGATGTGGTCGTCGTCCAGGCCCAGCGCGCGCAGCGTGTCCCACTTGCCCTCGCTCGCCGTGCCGAACACCTCGGCGCCCAGATGCCGGGCGATCCGCACCGCCGCCATGCCCACGCCGCCCGCGGCCGCGTGCACCAGCACCCGCTCCCCCGCCCGCAGCCCGGCCAGGTCGACCAGGCCGTAGTACGCGGTCAGGAAGGCCGCCGGGACGGAGGCGGCCGTGGTGAACGTCCAGCCGTCCGGGATCCGGGCGACCATGCGGGCGTCGGCGACGGCGAGCGGCCCGAACGCGTGGGGCACCATGCCCGCGACGCGGTCGCCCGCGGCGAGGTGGGTGACGCCGGGGCCGGTCTCGACGACCACGCCCGCGGCCTCGCAGCCCATGAAGCCGCCGCCCGGATACATGCCGAGCGACACCAGGACGTCGCGGAAGTTCAGGCCGGCGGCGTGCACGGCGATGCGCACGCCGTGTTCGGGCAGCTCCGCGGCGGCCTCGGGGCGGGGCAGCAGCGCCAGGTTGTCGACGGTGCCGGCCGCGGTGGAGTCGAGCGCCCAGGTGGTGCCGGGCGGCGGGGTGAGCAGGCCGCCGGAGGTGTGGGTGCGGGCGAGGCGCGGCACCAGGGTGCGGCCTCCGCGCAGCGCGAACTGCGGTTCGTCCTGGGCGACGGCGGCGGCGACCGCGGCGGGCAGCGCGGCCGCCGCCGTGGCCGTGTCCAGGTCGGCGATCAGCAGCCGGCCGGGGTTCTCGGTCTGCGCGGCCCGCACCAGGCCCCAGGCACCGGCATGACCGAGGTCGGTGACGTCCTCGCCGGTGCGGGTGGCGACGGCGCCGAAGGTGAGGACGAGCAGACGGGCGTCGGCGTACCGTTCGCCGGCGATCCAGCGCTGGACGGTGGTGAGCAGTTCGGCGGTCCGCACGCGTGCCGTGTCGGCGCCGCCGTCGCCCGGGGCGAGCGGCAGCACGACGACCGGCGGCACGGAGGTGAGGTCGCCGAGCGCCGGCTCCGTGGTGACGGTGGAGCCCGCGCCGCGCAGGGCGCCCGCGATGCCGAGCGGGTCGTCACCGATGACGGCGAGGGCGTCGGCGGACGGCTGCCCGGCCGCGGCCCACTCGGTCCAGTCGACGCGGAACAGGTGGTCCGGGCCGGCGTCGCAGCGCAGCTGTGCGGTGTCGACGGGCAGCAGGACCAGCGACTCCACGGTGGCGACCGGCGCACCGGAGGCGTCGGCGAGGTCGACGGCGACCGTGTCGGTGCCGGCGGCGCTGATCCGCACGCGCAGACCGGTCGCGCCCGCGGCGTGCAGGGCGACGCCGGTCCAGGCGAACGGCAGCCGGGCCCGGCCGGTCAGCTCGATGAAGTCGCCGAGCCGCATGGCGTGCAGCGCTGCGTCCAGGAGAGCGGGGTGCAGCAGGTGGCGGTCCGCGTCACGCTGGTGGGGGGCGTCCAGGGAGACCTCGGCGTACACGTCGCCGGTGGCCTCGTGGCGCCAGGCGGCGCGCAGGCCCTGGAAGGCGGGCCCGAACCGGTAGCCCGTCGCTGCGGCGGCCTCGTAGAACCCGTCGAGGTCGACGGGCTCGGCGCCGGGCGGCGGCCAGGCGCTCAGGTCGCGGCCGGTGACGTCACCGGAGGCGAGCGCGCCGGTGGCGTGACGGGTCCAGGGCCGGTCGGCGGGGGCGTTCTCGGGGCGCGAGTACACGGTGACGGTGCGCCGCCCCGCGGCGTCGGCGGCACCGACGCGCACCTGCAGGTGGACGCCGCCGCGCTCGGGCAGCACCAGCGGCGTCTGGAGGGTCAGTTCCTCCAGCAGGCCGCAGCCGACCTCGTCGCCCGCGCGGACGGCGAGTTCGACGAAGGCGGTGCCGGGCAGCAGCGGGGTCCCGGAGACGGCATGGTCGCCGAGCCAGCTCTGGGTGTCGGCCGCGAGACGGCCGGTGAACAGGACGTCCTCGCCGTCGGCGAGCCGGACGGCGGCCCCGAGCATCGGGTGGCCGGTGTCGCCGAGCCCGAAGCCGGTGGCGTCACCGGAGTACGGCGGCAGCGGGTCCGGCCAGAACGGCTGGTCCTGGAAGGCGTACGTCGGCAGGTCGACGCGGACCGTGTCGTGCCCGGCGTGGACGGCCTCCCAGTCGACGGTGACGCCGCACGTCCACGCCTCGGCGACGGAGGCGAGGAAGCGCTGGGCGCCGCCCTCGTCGCGCCGCAGCGAGCCCAGCGCGACGGCCTGCCCGCCGGCGGCGTCGATGGCTTCCTGGACGCCGACGGTGAGCACCGGGTGGGCACTGGCCTCGACGAAGACCTTGCGCCCACGCGCCAGCAGCCCTTCGACGGCGTCCTGGAAACGGACCGTGGTGCGCAGGTTCCTGTACCAGTACTCCGCGTCCAGCTCCGCACCGTCCACGAAAGCACCGGTGACGGTGGAGAAGAAGGGGATCTCGGCGGTGCGCGGCCGGATGCCGTCCAGCAGGCCGATCACCTCGTCCCGGATCAGCTCGACCTGCGGACTGTGGGAGGCGTAGTCCACGTTGATACGCCGGGCGCGCACACCGTCCGCCTCGCAGGCCGCCAACAGCTCGTCCAACGCCTCAGGATCACCGGAGACGACCGTGGACTGCGGACCGTTCACCGAAGCCAGAGCCAACCGGTCACCGAAGGAAGCGATCCGCTCCCGGACGGCATCGGCCGTGTCCGCCACCGACACCATCCCGCCCCGCCCCGCCAGAGCGATCAGCGCACGGGCACGGAGGGCCGACACCTTCGCCGCGTCCTCCAGACTCAACACCCCGGCAACAGCTGCCGCCGCGATCTCGCCCTGCGAGTGGCCCACCACCGCGGCCGGCTCGACCCCCACCGACCGCCACAGCTCCGCCAGCGACACCATCACCGCCCACAACGCCGGCTGCACCACATCCACCCGATCGAAACCGGGCACCCCCTCGACACCCCGCAGCACATCCAGCAGCGACCAGTCCACGAACACGGAAAGGGCCTGGGCGCACTCCTCCAGCCGGGCGGCGAACACCGGCGAAGCCCCGTACAGCTCCACCGCCATCCCCGCCCACTGCGACCCCTGACCCGGGAACACGAACACCGGACGGCCCACGCCCTTGAGCACGGAGCCCCGGACGACGCCGCTGTCGGGGCGGTTCTCGGCGAGGGCGCGCAGGGCGGTCCCGCGGTCGTCTCCGGTGACGGCGGCGCGTTGTTCCAGGGCGGCGCGGGTGGTGGCGAGGGACCAGGCGATGTCGGCGGGCCGGTGTGCGGTGCCGTCGGCGACGAGATGCCGCAGGCGCGCGGCCTGGGCGCCGAGTGCGGCCGTGCCGCGTGCGGAGACGAGCCAGGGCAGGGCTTCCTGTGGGAAGGCGGGGACCTCGGGAGCGCGCGGCGGTTCCTCGGCGGGGACCGGTTCCTCCAGCACGACGTGGACGTTGGTGCCGGAGCCGCCGAAGGAAGAGACGGCGGCGCGGCGGGGCCGGCCGGTCTCGGGCCAGGGCCGGGTCTCGGTGAGCAGTCCGACGGCGCCGGAGTTCCAGTCGACCTCATGCGTGGGCTCGGTGACGTGGAGGGTCTTGGGCAGGACGCCGTGCCGCAGGGCCATCACGGTCTTGATGACGCCGGCGACGCCCGAGGCGGCCTGCGCGTGGCCGATGTTGGACTTCAGCGAGCCCATCCACACCGGAGTGCCGTCGGGGCGGTCCTGCCCGTAGGTGGCGAGGACGGCCTGGGCCTCGATGGGATCGCCGAGGGTGGTGCCGGTCCCGTGTGCCTCGATGAGGTCGATGTCGGCGGGGCGCAGGCCGGCGTCGGCGAGGGCGGCGCGGATGACGCGCTGCTGCGCGGGGCCACTGGGCGCGGACAGGCCGTTGGAGGCGCCGTCCTGGTTGGCGGCGGTGCCGCGGATGACGGCGAGGACCTGGTGGCCGTTGCGGTGGGCATCGGAGAGCCGTTCGAGCAGGAGGATGCCGACGCCTTCGGACCAGCCGGTGCCGTCGGCGTCCTGCGAGAAGGACTTGCAGCGGCCGCTGGGCGACAGGCCGCGCTGCTGGCTGAATCCGATGAAGACGCCGGGTGAGCACATCACCATCGCGCCGCCGGCGAGGGCGGCGGTGCAGTCGCCGGCGCGCAGCGCCCGCACGGCCAGGTGCAGAGCGGTCAGCGACGACGAGCACATGGTGTCGACGGTGACGGCGGGGCCTTCCAGGCCGAAGGTGTACGACAGCCGGCCGGAGGCGACGGCGGCGGAGGCGCCGAAGAGCATCTGGCCGTCGGAGCCCTCGGGCATCCGCACGCCGTGTCCGTAGCCGGGGTATCCGGCGCCGATGAACACGCCGGTGCTGGTGCCCTTGACGGCGTGCGGGTCGATCCCGGCGCGTTCGAAGACCTCCCAGGCGGTCTCCAGCAGGAGGCGCTGCTGCGGGTCCATGGTGAGGGCCTCGCGCGGTGAGATCCCGAAGAAGCCGGGGTCGAAGTGGGTGGCGGTGTGCACGAACCCGCCCTCGCGGACGTAGCTGGTGCCGGTCTTGTCGGGGTCGGGGTCGTAGAAGCCGTCGAGGTTCCATCCGCGGTCGGTGGGGAATCCGCCGATGGCGTCGCGTCCTTCGGCGACCAGCCGCCACAGGTCCTCGGGGGAGGTGACGTCGCCGGGGTAGCGGCAGCTCATCGCGACGACGGCGATGGGTTCGTCGGTGGCGGTGCGGCTCTCGCCCGCCTGCGCGGGTACGGCCGCCTCGGACGCGCCGAACAGTTGGGCGCCGATGTGCGCGGCGAGGGCCTGCGGGGTGGGGTGGTCGAAGACGAGGGTCGCGGGCAGGGTCAGGCCGGTGACGGCGGTGATCCGGTTGCGCAGGTCGACGGCGGTGAGCGAGTCGAAGCCGGCGTCCCGGAAGGCGCGGCCCGGTTCGATCGCGTCGGCGCCGGAGTGACCGAGTGCGGTGGCGGCCTCGGTGCGCACCAGGTCGAGCAGGAGGGTGTCGCGTTCGTCGCCGTCGGCGGCGGTCAAGCGTCGTACGAACGCGTTCTCCGGGCCGTCCTCGCCGTCGGGTTCGGCGGTGACGGCGGCCAGTTCGCGGCGGGCCCCGGGGATGCCGGTGAGCAGCGGGCTGGGCCGGGTGGCGGCGAAGCCGGGCGCGAAACGGCTCCAGTCGACGTCGGCGACGGCGACGAACGTCTCGTCGTGCTCGACGGCCTGCTGCAGCGCGATGAGGGCGGTGCCGGGGTCCATCTCCAGAACGCCGCGGCGGTTCATGTACTCCTGGACGCCCGCCGTCTCCATGATGCCGCCGCCGCCCCAGGCGCCCCAGGCGACGGAGGTGGCGGTCAGGCCGCGGGCGCGGCGCTGCTCGGCGAGCGCGTCGAGGAACGCGTTGGCGGCGGCGTACGCGGAGTGTCCGGCGGCGCCCCACACGCCGGAGTTGGAGGAGAACAGCACGAACGCGTCGAGTTCGGTGTCGCCGAGGAGTTCGTCGAGGTGCCGGGCGCCGTCGACCTTGCCGGCGGTGATCCGCGCGTACTCGGCGGGCGTGACCTGGCCGGCGAGGGCGGACTGCGGGATGCCGGCGGCGTGCACGACGGCCGTCAGAGGCGTCTCCTCGGGGATCGTCTCCAGGACGGCGCGCAACTGCTCACGGTCGGCGACGTCGCAGGCGACGGCTTCCGCACGGGCACCCGACTCCCGTACTTCTGCCAAGAGTTCGTCGACACCGGGGGCGTCCGGTCCACGGCGGCCGAGCAGCAGCAGACGCTCGGCGCCCGCGGCGGCGAGGCGCCGGGCGACCTGGGCGCCGACGCCGCCGGTGCCGCCGGTGACCAGGACGGTGCCGTGGGGCCGCCAGTCGCGGACCGGTTCGGCGTCGTCGAGCGGGGCGTGTTCCAGGCGGCGCCCGAAGGCCCCGGAGGCGCGCACCGCGATCTGGTCCTCGTCGCCCGCGCCGCCCGACAGGAGTTGCGCGAGCCGGGTCAGGGCGCGTTCGTCCACCGCGGCGGGCAGGTCGATCAGACCGCCCCAGCCGCGGGGCTGTTCCAGGGCGACCACCCGGCCGAGTCCCCACACCTGTGCCTGGTCGGGATCGGCGGGTGCGTCGGAGCGTCCGGTGCTGACCGCTCCCTGGGTGACCGCCCACACGGAGGCGTCGATGCCGGCGGCGTCGAGCGCCTGCACGAGGGTGAGGGTGTGCAGGGCGGCGTCCGGTCCGCCGAGACCGGTGAGGGCGAGGACACCGGACAGTCGGGTGTCGGCAACGGCGGTGCGCAGCACGTCGGTGAGCAGGTCGCGGTCGGCGCCGGGGGTCCGCACGGTGACGGTGCCGGCGCCGTGCCGGGCCAGGGCGGCGGCGCAGTCGGCGGCGAACTCCTCGTGTTCCGGCGCCCGCCCGGCGGGCAGCACGACGAGCCAGGTGCCGGACAGCGGGATGCGGGCCGGCTCCGGCAGGCGCTGCCAGGCGACGCGGTAGCGCCAGGAGTCGACGACCGCTTTCTCCCGCCGGGAGCGGCGCCAGGCGGCGAGCGCGGGCAGCAGCGCGCCGAGCGGGCTGTCGTCGTCGAGTTCGAGGGCCCCGGAGAGGGCCTCGAGGTCCTCCCGCTCGACGGCCTCCCAGAAGCGGGCCTCGACCTCGTCGGCGGGCAACGCGTCGGCGGCCGTGGGGTCGGCGGGGGCGGACTGGAGCCAGTAGCGGCTGCGCTGGAAGGCGTACACGGGAAGTTCGACGGTCCGCGGGCGCTGCGCGGCCACCACTGCGGTCCAGTCGACCTGCGCGCCGTGCACCCATGCCTCGGCGAGCGAGGTCAGGAAGCGCTGCGGGCCGCCCTCGTCGCGGCGCAGGGTGCCCAGGGCGACCGCGGTCGCGGATGCGCTGTCGATCGTCTCCTGCACGCCGATCGTCAGCACCGGGTGCGCACTGGACTCGACGAACAGACCGTGCCCGCGCGCCAGCAGCCCCTCCACGGCCTCCTGGAAACGGACCGTCGAGCGGAGATTCGTGTACCAGTACTCCGCATCCAGCTCCGGGCCGTCCACGAAATCGCCGGTCACGGTGGAGAAGAAGGGGATCTCGGCGGTGCGCGGCCGGATCCCGTCCAGCAGGCCGATCACCTCGTCCCGGATCGACTCCACCTGCGTGGAATGCGAGGCGTAGTCCACGTCGATGCGCCGGGCGCGGACACCGTCCGCCTCGCAGGCCGCGATCAGCTCGTCCAGCGCCTCGGGATCACCGGAGACGACGGTGGACTGCGGGCCGTTGACCGAAGCCAGCGCCAGCCGGTCACGGAAGGAAGCGATCCGCTCCCGTACGGCGTCCGCGGTGTCCGCCACGGACACCATCCCGCCCCGGCCCGCCAATGCGATGAGCGCACGAGCCCGCAGCGCGGACACCTTCGCCGCGTCCTCCAGGCTCAGCGCGCCCGAGACGGCGGCGGCAGCGATCTCGCCCTGCGAGTGGCCCACCACCGCGGCCGGCTCCACACCCACCGACCGCCACAACTCCGCCAACGACACCATCACCGCCCACAACACCGGCTGCACCACATCCACCCGGTCGAAACCGGGAGCACCCTCGACACCCCGCAGCACGTCCAGCAGCGACCAGTCCACGAACTCGGAGAGAGCCTGTGCGCACTCCTCCAGCCGGGCGGCGAACACCGGCGAAGCCCCGTACAGCTCCACCGCCATCCCCGCCCACTGCGACCCCTGACCGGGGAAGACGAGGACGGCGTCGGTGGCGGGCAGTGTGGTGCCGGTGAGGGGGTGGGTGCCGTCGGCGAGGGCGGTCAGGCCGGCGAGGAGGTCGTCGTGGCCGGCGGCGACCACCACGCCGCGCTGTTCGAGGGCGGCGCGGGTGGTGGCGAGGGAGAGGGCGACGTCCTGCGGGCGAGGGGCATTGCGTGTGCGGAAGAAGTCGGCCAGGCGGGCGGCCTGGGCGCGCAGGGCCGCCGGGGTCCTGCCGGAGACGACCCAGGGCACGAGCGGGGTGTCCAGGGCGACCGGGCGGTCGGAGCCGTCGGGGTCGTGGGACGCGGGGTCCTGCGGGGCGGGTTCCTGCGGGGCGGGTTCCTCGGCCGGTGCGGGTTCCTCGATGACGACGTGGGCGTTGGTGCCGCCGACGCCGAAGGAGGAGACGCCGGCCCGGCGCGGGGCGCCTTCCTGCGGGGTCCAGGCGACGGCCTCGCGCAGCAGTCGTACGGTGCCGGCCGACCAGTCGACCTGGCTGGTCGGCTCGTCGACGTGGAGAGTGCTGGGCAGCAGGCCGGCGCGCATCGCCATGACCGTCTTGATGACGCCGGCCATGCCCGCTGCGGCCTGGGTGTGGCCGATGTTGGACTTGACGGAGCCGAGGTGCAGCGGGCGGTCCTCGGGGCGGTTGCGGCCGTAGGCGGCGAGGAGGGCCTGGGCCTCGATGGGGTCGCCGAGGGTGGTGCCGGTGCCGTGCGCCTCGACCGCGTCGATCTGCTGCGGGGTCAGCCGCGCGTCGGCGAGGGCGGCCTTGATGACGCGGGCCTGGGAGGGCCCGTTGGGCGCGGTCAGGCCGTTGGATGCACCGTCCTGGTTGACGGCGGAGCCGCGGACGACCGCGAGGACCTCGTGGCCGTTGCGGCGGGCGTCGGACAGGCGTTCCAGGAGCAGTACGCCGATGCCCTCGGCGAAGCCGGTGCCGTCGGCGGCGTCGGCGAAGGCCTTGCAGCGGCCGTCGGCGGCGAGGCCGCGCTGGCGGCTGAACTCGACGAACAGTCCGGGCGTCGACATCACGGTGACGCCGGCCGCGAGGGCGAGGGAGCACTCGCCCTGGCGCAGCGCCCGCACGGCGAGGTGCAGGGCGACGAGGGAGGACGAACAGGCGGTGTCGACGGTGACGGCCGGGCCCTCCAGGCCGAAGGTGTAGGCGACGCGGCCGGAGACGACGGCGGCGGCGCTGCCGGTGCCGAGGTAGCCCTCGACTCCTTCGGGAACCGTGTCGAGGTCGCCGCCGTAGCTGGAGGCGGAGGCGCCGACGAACACTCCGGTGGGGCTGCCCTTGAGCGCGGTCGGATCCAGGCCCGCACGCTCCAGGACCTCCCACGTGGTCTCCAGCAGGAGCCGCTGCTGCGGGTCCATGGCGAGGGCCTCGCGGGGGGAGATCCCGAAGAGCTGGGCGTCGAACTCCGGGACGTCCCGCAGGAATCCGCCCTCACGGGTGTAGGAGGTGCCGGCCTTGTCGGGGTCGGGATCGTAGAGCGCGTCCACGTCCCAGCCGCGGTCCTCGGGGAAGGGGCCGATGCCGTCGCGGCCCTCGGCTACGAGGTCCCACAGCGCCTCGGGGCTCTGCACTCCGCCGGGGAAGCGGCAGGCCATGCGGATGATCGCGACCGGCTCCGGTTCCTCCAGTTCGCGGACCCGTCTGCGGGCGTTGCGCAGGTCGGCGGTGGCCCGCTTGAGGTATTCGCGGAGCTTGGCCTCGTTGTCGTGGCCGCTGGGGTTGCTCGTGCTGCTGGTGCTCAACGTCAGTCACCTACCGGGAACGGGAAGCCTGCACTGCACGATCGTGAGGGGCGTCGCTGCCGGGTCACCGGGCCTCCAACTCGTCGTCGAGCAGGTCGAACAGTTCGTTGTCGGAGGCCGCGGCGATGTCGGCGTCGCGGGTCTGCGCCCGCTCGTCGGTGTGCGTCCGGTCGCCGGTCTGCCAGGCCGCGAGGAGGGCCTGGAGGCGTCCGGTGACGCGGGCCCGGTCCTCCTCGGTGGCCGCCGTGGCGTGCGCGAGGGTGCTCTGCAGTCGGTCGATGTCGTCGAGGAGCGGGTCGACGGAGGTGCCGTCGCCGTACAGCTCGGTGCGCAGGTGGGCGGCGAGCCGGGCGGGGGTGGGCTGGTCGAAGACGAGTGTGGAGGGCAGGCTCAGGCCGGTGGCGGTGCCGAGCCGGTTGCGCAGTTCGACCGCGCTGAGCGAGTCGAAGCCCAGTCCGCGGAAGGGGCGTTCGGGGCCGACGGCGGCCAGGGCCTCGGCGTCCGCGGCACCGTGGCCGAGGACGGAGGCGGCCTGTCGGCGCACCAGGTCGAGCAGGACGCGGTCCTGTTCGGCGGGGGTCCGGCCGGCGAGCCGGCCGAGGAGTTCGTCGGCGGTGTTCCCGCTGCGGGCGGTCTCCTGCTGTGCGACGGCCGCGGCGTCGGCGAGCACCTTCGCGGCTTCCGGAACCATCTCGAACAGGGGGCTGTTGCGTTCCGTGCCGGTGCCGAGGGTGAAGCCGTCCCAGCGGATGTCGATGACGACGGGGTTGGTCTCGTCGTGGTCGAGCGACTGCTGGAGGGCGGCGGTGGCCAGCTCGGGCGGCATCTCCCACACGCCCTGCAGCCGGGCGCGTTCGCCCGCGCCGCCGGCGGCCATGCCGCTGCCCGCCCAGGTGCCCCACACCACGGAGGTGGCGGGCAGGCCGCGGTTGCGGCGCTGGTGGGCGAGGGCGTCGAGGAAGGTGTTGCCGGGCGTGTAGTTGCCGAGGCCGGCGGAGCCGTAGGCGGCGCCGAAGGAGGAGAACAGGACGAACGCGTCGAGGCCGTCCCTGTCTTCGGTGAGTTCTTGCAGGTTGAGGGCGCCCTGGGCCTTGACCCGCCACACCTGGGCGAGCCGGTCGGGGGTGAGGGAGTCGATCATGCCGTCGTCGAGGACGGCGGCGGTGTGGAAGACGGAGGTGAGCGGGGCGTCGGCGGGCAGGGCGTCCAGGACGGTGCGCAGCTGTTCGCGGTCGGCCACGTCGGCGGCGGCTATGGTCACCTCGGCGCCCAGGTCCCGTATCTCGCGGGCGAGTTCGGCCGCGCCGGGGGCTTCGGGGCCGCGCCGGCTGACCAGGAGCAGATGGGGGGCGCCGGCCCGGGCCAGCCAGCGGGCGGTCTGTGCGCCGAGGCCGCCGGTGCCGCCGGTGACCAGGGCGGTGCCACGCGGTGTCCAGGCGCGCTGCGGCTCGGTGTCGCCGAGGGGGGCGCGCACCAGGCGGCGGACGAGCACGTTCCAGGAGCGGACGGCGAGTTCGTCCTCGTCCCCGGGTTCGGCGAGGATGCCGGCGAGCCTGCGGTACGCCTCCTCGTCGACGGTGTCCGGCAGGTCGACGATGCCGCCCCACAGCCGCGGGTGCTCCTGCACCAGGACGCGGGCCAGCCCCCATACGGCCGCCTGCACGGGCCGGGTGAGCGGGTCGTTGTCGCCGACGGACACGGCCCCCTGGGTCAAGGCCCACACCGGGGCGTCGAACTCCGCGAGTTCACGGACCTGGAGGACGGCCTGGACCAGGGTGACGGTCCCGGCGAGGCCGAGCGGCAGCGACGGGTGGTCGGGGTGCTCGCGCTCGTCGAGGGCCAGCAGGGAGAGGATGCCGGTGACCGTGTCCTCGCCCTCGGCGGCGAGCGCCTCGTGCAGTTGTTGGGCGAGGGTGTAGCGGTCGGCGGCCCAGATGTCGACCGGGATGCGTACGACGCGCGCGCCGAGGGCGCCGAGGCGGTCGGCTGCGGCGGCGGCTGCGGCGGCGGCTGCGGCGAGTTCACCGGCACCGTCCTCGGGTTCGAGGAGGAGCCAGGTGCCGGTCAGCCGGGGCTCGGCGGTGTCGGTGACGGTCCACACGGTGCGGTAGCGCCAGGAGTCGAGGGCCGACTTCTCCCGGTGGGCATGGCGCCAGGCGGCGAGCGCGGGCAGCGCCTCGTCCAGCGGCTGGTCGCCGCTGACCCCGAGCCCGGCCAGGTCGCCGCTCTCGACAGCCGTCCAGAAGGCGGTGTCGGTCTCGTCGGCGGCGTGCGCGGTATCCACGGGGGCGCCGGCGTCGTCGAGCCAGTAGGGGCGGTGCTGGAAGGCGTAGGTCGGCAGGTCCACCGGGCGGGTGCCGTCGGGGAAGACGGTGGTCCAGTCGACTTCGGCACCATGGGTCCAGGCCTCGGCGAGGGAGGCCAGGAAGCGCTGCGGGCCGCCCTCGTCGCGGCGCAGGGTGCCCAGGGTGACCGCGGTCGCGGATGTACTGTCGATCGTCTCCTGCACGCCGATCGTCAGCACCGGGTGCGCACTGGACTCGACGAACAGACCGTGCCCGCGCGCCAGCAGCCCCTCCACGGCCTCCTGGAAACGGACCGTGGTGCGCAGGTTCGTGTACCAGTACTCCGCATCCAGCTCCGGGCCGTCCACGAAATCGCCGGTCACGGTGGAGAAGAAGGGGATCTCGGCGGTGCGCGGCCGGATCCCGTCCAGCAGGCCGATCACCTCGTCCCGGATCGACTCCACCTGCGTGGAATGCGAGGCGTAGTCCACGTCGATGCGCCGGGCGCGGACGCCGTCCGCCTCGCAGGCCGCCATCAGCTCGTCCAGCGCCTCGGGCTCCCCCGAAACGACGGTGGACTGCGGGCCGTTGACCGAGGCAAGGGCCAACCGGTCACCGAAAGAGGCGATCCGCTCCCGTACGGCGTCCGCGGTGTCCGCCACGGACACCATCCCGCCCCGGCCCGCCAATGCGATGAGCGCACGAGCCCGCAGCGCGGACACCTTCGCCGCGTCCTCCAGGCTCAGCACCCCGGCGACGGCGGCGGCAGCGATCTCGCCCTGCGAGTGGCCGATCACCGCGGCGGGGCGGATGCCGTGGAAGCGCCACAGGTCGGCGAGGGACACCATCACCGCCCACAGCGCTGGCTGGACCACGTCCACCCGGTCGAATCCGGGGGCGCCGTCGACACCCCGCAGGACGTCCAGCAGCGACCAGTCCACGTACGCCGACAGGGCCCGCGCGCACTCCTCCAGCCGGGCGGCGAACACCGGCGAGGCGTCGTACAACTCCACCGCCATCCCTGCCCACTGCGACCCCTGCCCGGGGAACACGAACACCGGCCGGTCGGCGCCCGGGGTGACGGTGGTGCCGGTGACGTCGCCGTCGGCTAGTTCCGCGAGGCCGGCGCGGAACGACTCGTGCCGGGCCGCGACGACCGCGCCGCGCACCGGGTGGGCCGTGCGCGTGGTGGCCAGCGAGAAGCCGGTGGCGGTCGCCGGGGCGCCGTCCCGGACGTGGGCGAGGAGCCGGGCCGCCTGGTCGCGCAGGGCGGCAGGGGTGCGGCCGGACACGATCCACGGGACCGGTCCCGCGGGCCCCTCGACGGCCGCTTCGTCAACGGCCGCATCCTCGGCGGGTTCGGCCTCCTCCAGGACGACGTGGGCGTTGGTGCCGCTCACCCCGAAGGAGGAGACACCGGCCCGGCGCGGCTCGGGGCCGCGTTCCCAGGGGCGTGCCTCCGTCAGGAGCCGCACGCCGCCGGACGCCCAGTCGACGTGCGGGGTCGGCTCGTCGGCGTGCAGGGTCTTGGGCAGGACGCCGTGGCGCAGCGCCTGTACGGTCTTGATGACGCCGGCGATACCGGCGACCGGGCCGCCGTGCCCGATGTTGGACTTGGCCGACCCCAGCCACAGCGGCCGCTCGGCGGTGTGTTCCGTGCCGTAGGTGGCGAGGAGGGCCTGGGCCTCGATGGGGTCGCCGAGGGAGGTGCCGGTGCCGTGCGCCTCGACCGCGTCGACCTGGGCCGCGGTGAGCCGGGCGTCGGAGAGGGCCTTGCGGATGACCTCCTGCTGGGCGGGCTCGCTGGGTGCGGTGAGGCCGTTGCTGGCGCCGTCCTGGTTGATGGCGGAGCCGCGGATCACGGCGAGCACGCGGTGGCCGTCGCGGCGGGCGTCGGAGAGCCGCTCGACGAGCAGGACGCCCACGCCCTCGGCCCAGGTGGTGCCGTCCGCGCCCGCCCCGAACGCCTTGCAGCGGCCGTCCGCGGCGAGCGCCCGCTGCTTGCTGAACTCGACGAAGGCGGCGGGAGACGCCATCACGGCGACGCCGGCGGCCAGGGCGAGCGTGCACTCGCCGCGGCGCAGCGCCTGCACGGCCAGGTGCAGGGCGACCAGGCCCGAGGAGCAGGCGGTGTCGACGGTGACGGCCGGTCCCTGCAGGCCGAAGGTGTAGGCGACCCGGCCGGACAGGACGCTGGACATGGTGCCGGTGCCGATGTAGCCCTCGGCGTCGTCGGGCAGGGCGGTGAGCCGGGAGGCGTAGTCGGAGGCGACGGCGCCGACGAACACTCCGGTCTCGCTGCCCTTGAGGGACAGCGGGTCGTGACCGCCGCGTTCGAGGGCCTCCCAGGCGGTCTCCAGCAGGAGCCGCTGCTGCGGGTCCATGGCGGCGGCCTCGCGCGGCGAGATCCCGAACAGCTCCGGGTCGAAGAGGGTGGCGCCCCGCAGGAACCCGCCTTCGGTGACGTAGGTCTTGCCGGGCTTGTCCGGGTCGGGGTCGTAGAGGTTGTCGACGTCCCAGCCGCGGTCGGTGGGGAAGGGGGTGATCGCGTCGGTGCCGGAGGCGATCAGGTCCCAGAAGCCCTCGGGATCGGTGGCCCCGCCCGGGAACCTGCACGCCGTCGACACGATGGCGACCGGCTCGTGCCCGGCGTCCTCGGCTTCGCGCAGCTGCTGCTTGGTGCGGCTGAGATCCGCGGTGACCCGCTTGAGGTAGTCGCGGAGCTTGTCTTCGTTGCTCGTCGGCATGCTCGGTACTCCTTGGGGACTTGGGGCTGAGGAGCAACGCGGGAAGCTCCCGGTTCCTGGGTCCCGGTCGGTCCGGTCGGTCCGGTCGGGCACGGGGACACCTGGCCACCGTCGCGTGCGAGCGCGATCGGGCCAACCCCTGAAATGCGGGGTGCGACCCGTATAGCGGCGGTCGGCTCCCCTTCCCGGCAGCGGGGAACGGACGACCGCCGCCACCCCGAGGGGCGGCGGCGGGCGGTGGGGCGGCGGTGTGCGGTGGTGGGCGGTGGGGCAGCGGTGGGCGGTGGGGCAGGTCAGGAGGCGCCCAGCTCCTTGTCGATCAGGTCGAAGATCTCGTCGTCGGACACGCTGTCGAGGGCGTCGCCGTCCAGGACGGCGGTCTGCGCGGTGCCGTTGCGGCGCCAGCGCCACAGCAGCGCCTCCAGCCGCTTGGTCACGGTGTCCCGGGCTTCCTCGTCCGGCTCAGCGTCCGCCAGGGCGGCCTCCAGCAGCGCCAGTTCGCGCAGGCCGGGAGCCTCCGCGGCGCGTGCGGTGCCCAGTTCGGCGAGCAGGTGGCGGGCCAGGTCGAGGGGGGTGGGGTGGCTGAAGACCAGGGTGGCGGGCAGTTGCAGTCCGGTGGCGGCGGTGAGCCGGTTGCGCAGTTCGACGGCGGTGAGCGAGTCGAAGCCGAGGTCCTTGAAGGCGCGTTCGGGCTCGACGGCTTCGTGCTCGTCGTGCCCGAGGACGGCGGCGACCCGGGTGCGCACCAGGTCGGTCAGCATGCGCTCCTGCTCCTGCGGGCCGAGCCGGGCCAGTTGTCGCGTGAACGAAGCGGCGCCCCCCGGGTCGTCCGCGGCGGCGCCGCGGCGGCGCGGCGCGCGCTCGGCGGGAGGGGTCCCGGCGCGGGCAGGGGTCCCGGCGCGGGCGCCGGCGGCCTCCGCGGCGGCCCGCAACTCCTCGACGGGCACGAGCCGTGAGGCGAACGAGTCCACCACGGCGACCGGCCGGCCGGCCGCGTCGGCCACCGTGACCGCCACCTCCTCCGGCCCCACCGGAGTGAGATGGACCCGTACCCGGCAGGCCCCGGCGGCGTGCAGCCGTACCCCGCTCCACGCGAACGGCAGCCAGACCGTGCCCTCCTGCGCCGGTGGCCCGCTGACCGCGAGCGCGTGCAGCACGGCCTCCAGGAGCGCCGGGTGCAGCCCGAAACGGGCGGCATCGCCGTGCTGGTCGTCGGGCAGCTCCGCCTCCGCGTACACGCCGGCGCCGTCACCGGCGAGCCATACGGCTGTCAGGCCCTGGAAGACCGGCCCGTAGCCGTATCCCGACCCGGCGAGGGAGGCGTAGAACCCGTCGAGGTCCACCGGCTCGGCACCGGGCGGCGGCCACGCCGCCAACTCCCGTCCTTCGCGCGGGGCTACGGCTCGCGACAGGGTTCCCTGCGCGTGCCGCGTCCAGCTTGCGCCCGGGTCGTCGCCGCCGCGGCCGTACACGGCGACCGGGCGCCGCCCCGCCGGGTCCGGCGGGCCCACGACCACTTGCAGGTCGACCGGTGTGTCGTCGGGCACCACGGGTGGCGTCTCCAGTGTCAGCTCGTCGAGGACGTCGCATCCGGCCTCGTCCCCGGCCCGCACGGCGAGTTCGACGAACACGGCCCCGGGCAGCACCCGCGCGTCCCCAACGGCGTGATCGGCGAGCCACGGGTGCGTCCGCAGCGACAGCCGCCCGGTGAGCACCACCTGGTCCCCCTCCGCGAGCCGCACCGCGGCCCCCAGCAGCGGGTGATCCGCAGCGGCCAGCCCGGCCGCGGTGACATCACCGGCACCCGGGCCTCCCTTGCCCGCCTCCAGCCAGTAGCGCCGGCGCTGGAAGGCATACGTCGGCAACTCCGGTTGCGGCGAACTCCCGTACACCGCACGCCAGTCGACCTTGGCGCCGTGGACCCAGGCCTCGGCGAGCGAGGTCAGGAAGCGCTGCGGGCCGCCCTCGTCGCGGCGCAGGGTGCCCAGGGTGACCGCGGTCGCATCGGAGGCGTCGATGCTCTCCTGCACGCCGATCGTCAGCACCGGGTGCGCACTGGACTCGACGAACAGACCGTGCCCGCGCGCCAGCAGTCCCTCCACGGCCTCCTGGAAACGGACCGTGGTGCGCAGGTTCGTGTACCAGTACTCGGCGTCCAGCTCCGCACCGTCGACGAAAGCACCGGTCACGGTGGAGAAGAAGGGGATCTCGGCAGTGCGCGGCCGGATGCCGTCCAGCAGGCCGATCACCTCCTCGCGGATCGACTCCACCTGCGAGGAATGCGAGGCGTAGTCCACGTTGATACGCCGGGCGCGGACACCGTCCGCCTCGCAGGCCGCCATCAACTCCTCCAGCGCCTCGGGCTCACCCGAAACAACCGTGGACTGCGGACCGTTGACCGAGGCAAGGGCCAACCGGTCGCCCCAGGCCCTGATCCGCTCCCGCACGACATCGGCCGTGTCCGCCACCGACACCATCCCGCCCTTACCCGCCAAAGCGATCAGCGCACGAGCCCGCAACGCCGACACCTTCGCCGCGTCCTCCAGGCTCAGCACCCCGGCGACGGCAGCCGCCGCGATCTCGCCCTGCGAGTGGCCCACCACCGCGGCCGGCTCCACACCCACCGACCGCCACAACGCCGCCAACGACACCATCACCGCCCACAACACCGGCTGCACCACATCCACCCGGTCGAAACCGGGCACCCCCTCGACACCCCCCAGCACATCCAGCAGCGACCAGTCCACGAACCCCGACAGCGCCCGCGCACACTCCTCCAACCGCGCGGCGAACACCGGCGAAGCCCCGTACAACTCCACCGCCATCCCCGCCCACTGCGACCCCTGACCCGGGAACACGAACGCCGTCTTGTCCGTGTGGGCCGTGCCTTCGAGGACCTTCGCGGAGGTGTCCCCCTCGGCGAAGGCGTGCAGGGCGGTGCGGCGGTCGCCGCCGATGAAGGCGGCGCGGTGGTCGAAGGCGGTGCGGGTGGTGGCGAGGGCGACGGCCGGGTCGAGGCCGGGATGCTGTGCGTTCCAGTCCCACAGTCGGGCGGCCTGGCCTCGCAGGGCGGCCCCGGTGCGGGCGGAGAGGATCCAGGGGGCGTCGGCGGCGGTGAAGGCGCCCGGCGCGGTGGGTTCCGGGGCGTCGTCGGTGTCCGGCTGGTGCTGTTCGAGGATGACGTGGGCGTTGGTGCCGCTGATGCCGAAGGCGGAGACGCCGACGCGGCGGGGCCGGCCGGTCTCGGGCCAGGGGTGGGCCTCGGTGAGGAGTCGGACGGCGCCGGAGTTCCAGTCGACGCGGTCGGAGGGGGCGTCGACGTGGAGGGTTCGGGGCAGGAGGCCCTCGCGCATGGCGAGCACCGTCTTGATGACGCCCGCGACGCCCGAGGCGGCAGAGGTGTGCCCGATGTTGGACTTGACGGAGCCGAGCCACAGCGGACGGTCCTCGGGCCGGTTCTGCCCGTAGGTGGCGAGCAGGGCCTGGGCCTCGATGGGGTCGCCGAGGGTGGTGCCGGTGCCGTGCGCCTCGACCGCGTCGACCTGGGCCGGGGTCAGCCGGGCGTCGGCCAGCGCGGCCTTGATGACGCGGACCTGGGAGGGCCCGTTGGGCGCGGTGAGGCCGTTGGAGGCGCCGTCCTGGTTGACGGCGGAGCCGCGGATCACGGCGAGGACCCGGTGGCCGTTGCTTACGGCGTCGGAGAGCCGCTCGACGAGGAGGATGCCCGCGCCCTCGGAGGGTCCGAAGCCGTCGGCGGCCGCGGCGAAGGCCTTGCAGCGGCCGTCGGGGGCAAGGGCGCGCTGGCGACTGAACTCGACGAAGCCCGCCGGGTTCGACATGACGGTGACGCCTCCGGCGAGGGCGAGGGAGCACTCGCCGGTGCGCAGGGCCCGGGCGGCCATGTGCAGGGCGACGAGGGAGGAGGAGCAGGCGGTGTCGACGGTGACGGCCGGCCCCTCCAGGCCGAGGAAGTAGGCGAGGCGCCCGGACAGGACGCTGGCGAGGTTGCCGGTGCCGATGTAGCCCTCGAGTTCGTCGGGGACGTCGGTCAGGCCGGTGGTGTAGTCGAGGGCGCTGAAGCCGATGAAGGTGCCGGTGGCGCTGCCGGCGAGGGTGGTGGGGTCGATGCCGGCCCGTTCGACGGCCTCCCAGCCGGTCTCCAGGACGAGCCGCTGCTGCGGGTCCATGGCGAGCGCCTCGCGGGGCGAGATGCCGAAGAAGCCGGCGTCGAACCGGTCGACGTCGTGGAGGAAGGCCCCTTCGCGCACGTAGTTGGTGCCGGGGGTGTCGGGGTCGGGGTCGTAGCGGGCGTCGATGTCCCAGCCGCGGTTGTCGGGGAAGGGGCCGACGGCGTCGCCGCCGTCGGCGACCAGCCGCCACAGGGCTTCGGGGGTGTCGGCGCCGCCCGGGTAGCGGCAGGCCATGCCGATGACGGCGATGGGCTCGTGGCCCGCGGCCTCCACGGCCTGCAGCCGCTTGCGGGTCTGCTGCAGGTCGGCCGTCGCCCGCTTGAGGTATTCGAGGAGTTTCGCCTCGTTGCTCTCGGTGTGCTGGCTCTGCGCCATGTCGGTGTCTCCGTGGGCTCCGTGGGGCGGTTCGTCGGCCGTGGGCCGGTGTCGGGCGTGGGGCGGTTCGCCGGCCGTGGGCCGGTGTCGGGCATGGCGGGCAGCCGCTCCGGGGCCGGGCGTGGGCCCGGCCCCGGGCGCGGGTCAGGAGGTGCCCAGCTCCTTGTCGAGCAGGGCGAACATGTCGTCGGCGGTGGCCGTCTCCAGGGCGTCCGTGTCCTCGGTCGTTCCGCCGCCGGTGTGCGCGTCCTCGTCGACGGTCCACAGCAGGGCCTGGAGGCGCTGCCTGAGCTTGGTGCGGGTGTCGGTGTCGGGGGCGGCGGCGGACAGCGCGCTCTCCAGGCGGTCGAGTTCGTCGAGGACCCCGCCGACGGGCGCGTCCCCGGCCGGCAGCAGGGCGGTGCGCAGGTGCGCGGCGAGCGCGGCCGGGCTGGGGTAGTCGAAGACGACGGTCGCCGGGAGTTTCAGGCCGGTGGCGGCGCCGATCCGGTCGCGCAGTTCCACGGCGGTCAGCGAGTCGAAGCCGAGGTTCTTGAACGCGCGGCCGGGTTCGACGTCATCGCCGGAGGAGTGTCCGAGGACGGCGGCGACCTTGTCGCGGACGAGGCCGAGCAGCAGGGACTCCCGCTCTGCCGGGTTCGCCGCGGCGAGCCGCCGGCCGAACTCGGCGGCCGCACCGGTGTCGCCGCCGTCCTGGTCGGGTGCCTCGGCGGCGGCCAGGGCACGACGGGCCTCCGGCACGCTGCTGATGAGGGGGCTGGGCCGTCCGGAGGTGTAGCCGGGGACGAAACGCTCCCAGTCGACGTCGGCGACGGCGCGGAACACCTCGTCGTGCTCGACGGCCTGGACCATGGCGTCCAGGGCGAGTTCGGGGTCCATCTCCAGCACGCCGCGGCGGCGCATGTACTCCTCGACGCCGTCGCCCTCCATCATCCCGCCGCCGCCCCAGGCGCCCCAGGCGACGGAGGTGGCGGTCAGGCCGCGGGCGCGGCGCCGGGCGGCGAACGCGTCGAGGTAGGCGTTGCCGGGTGCGTAGCCGCCGTGTCGGCCGCTGCCCCAGACGCCGGAGTTGGAGGAGAACAGCACGAAGGCGTCGAGTTCGGTGTCGCCGAGGAGTTGGTCGAGGTGCCGGGCGCCGCCGACCTTCCCCGCGTTGATCTCCCGGAACTCGTCGACGGTCATCTCCTCCACGAGGGTCGACTGGACGATCCCGACGGCGTGCACGACGGCGGTCAGGGGCGCGTCGGCCGGGATCGCGTCGAGGACGGCCCGCACCTGCTCGCGGTCGGCCATGTCGCAGGCGGCGAGGGTGACTTCGGCGCCCAGCGCGCGGATCTCGTCGGCGAGCCCGGCGGCTCCGGGCGCTTCCGGGCCGCGGCGGCTGGTGAGAATCAGGTGCTGGGCGCCGTCGGCCGCGAGACGCCGGGCGACCCGGGCGCCGACGCCGCCGGTGCCGCCGGTGACCAGGACGGTGCCGCGCGGCTGCCAGCGCCGCACCGGCTCGCCGTCCCCGAGCGGGGCACGGGTCAGCCGCCGGGCGTAGGCGCCGCTGGCGCGCAGCGCGACCTGGTCCTCGTCGCCGAGGCCGCCCGCGAGCAGCCGGGCCAGCCGGGCGGCGGCCCGCTCGTCGAAGGTCTCCGGCAGATCGGCCAATCCGCCCCAGGTGCGGGGCTGTTCGAGTCCGACGACGCGGCCGAGCCCCCACAGCATGGCCTGCGTGGGGTCGGCGGGCGCGTCGTACCCGGTGTCGACGGCCCCCCGGGTGAGCACCCACAGCGGCGCGGTCATCTCGGCGTCGCCGAGGGCCTGGACGAGGACGAGGGTGCCGGTGACGGCGCTGTCCGGGTCGGCCGCGCCGGCCAGCAGGGACACCACCCCGGCCGGGTTGGTGCCGGTGAGCCGCGCGGCCCAGTCCGCGCGGTCGGCGGCGACCGGATCGAGGGGCAGACGGTCGACGTCGGCGCCGCGGGCGGCAAGGGCGGCGGCGACGGCCTCGACGCGGTCGGCGTCGGCCGGGTCTGCCGGGTCGGCCGGCTCGACGACGAGCCAGGTGCCGGTCAGCCGGTCGGCGCCGCTGTCGGGCAGCAGGGTCCACTGGATGTCGTAGCGCCAGGAGTCGATGGTGGCCCGGTCGCGGCGGCCGCGGTGCCATGCGGCGAGCGCGGGCAGCTGTTCGCGCAGCGGCCGGTCGGCGTCCAGGCCCGCCGTGGCGGCGAGCCGGTCGGTGTCGCCGTCGTCGACGGCCGCCCAGAATCCCGCCTCCGCGGGGTCGGCCGTACCGGGTGCCGGGGCGGCCTCGTCGGCCCGCGCGGACTCCAGCCAGAAGCGCCGGTGCTGGAACGCGTACGTGGGCAGGTCGACGGTGCATGCGCCGCGTCCGGCGAGGACGGTGGTCCAGTCGACGGGGATGCCGCGGCTCCAGGCGGTGCCGAGCGAGGTGTACAAGCGCGCCAGGCCGCCTTCGTCGCGGCGCAGGGTGCCGAGCGCGACGGCGTCGGCGCCTGCCGCCTCGGCGGTCTCCATGACGCCGTAGACCAGTACCGGGTGGGCGCTGCACTCGATGAACGTGCTGTGGCCCTCGGCCAGCAGACGCCGCACCACGGGTTCGAAGGACACCGGCTGCCGGCAGTTGTCGTACCAGTACCCCGCCGTCAGCT
>NZ_JBFADM010000091.1:0-25054 GCF_040641355.1 Streptomyces sp. NPDC020996 | reverse complement strand
GGGGGGCCGCTTAGGCGGGCCCCCCCCCCCCCGCCCGCTCAGACTCCCTGCCGCCAGGTGGCGCGGACGGCCGTCATGAAGATGCCCGGCCCGACACCCAGCACGACTCCGCGCGCGCCCTCGGCGGGCGGCTTGGCGAAGGTCCTCTCCAGCACCTCCAGCACCGAGGCGGAGCCGAGGTTGCCGACCTCCCGGAGGGAGTCGCGGGCCCGGTCGAACATCTCGGGCGGGCATCCGAAGCCCTCCTCGAGACAGTCCAGGATTTTCGGGCTTCCGGTGTGCGAAACGATGAACTCCGGCGCGTTGTCCGGGCCTTCGGGCGCGGTCCGGGCAAGCCAGTCGCCGAGGCGGGGCAGCAGACCGCGGATCGCGTTCAGCAGTCCGGGCGAGTTGTGGGCGTGCAGCCCGTCGCCGTGGGTGTCGGAACCGACGAGGTGGTGACTGCCTGGTTGCACGCACTCCCAGGACCCGGTGAGTTCCATGTGCGGGCCGCTCGCCCGCGAGCGGACCACGCAGGCGCCGGCGCCGTCCCCCAGGATGCCCTTGAAGATCATGCCGTCCATGCCCTGGTCGCCCCGGTGCAGGTAGTGGCTGAACACGTCGGCGCACACGACGAGAACGGTGGCTCCCGGACGGGCGGCCACCAGATCCATGGCCGTGGAGATGCCGAACACCCCGCCGGCGCAGCCCAGCTGGGTCACCGGGACGCGGCGCACCGACGGCCGCAGTCCCAGCCTCGCCATCAGCGGGATGTCGAGTCCGGGTATGGTGTGTCCGGTGGCGCTGGCCACGACCAGGGCGTCGACGTCGGAAGGCTCGAGTCCTGCCTCCCGCAGCGAGCCGCGCGCGGCCTTCTCCGCGATGTCCAGGGAGTCGGCGAGGTGCTCGCGGGTCCGCTCCACGAGGGAGTACTCCTTGCGCAGCTGATCGGCCAGGGGCCTGGTGTACCAGCGCGTACGCACGGTGGTGGCGCCTATGATCCGGCGGATGTCGGCCGATCTGGGGTGGTCGGGGTACAACTCCGCGAGGCGTTCTAGGACTTCATCAGTGGTGACCTGATGGCGGGGCAGAGCGACGACAGGTGCGCTGACGACTGGCACGACGTCTCCAAAACTGTGGGAGATCTGCTGGGATTGTGCGGGCCGGTCGCACCCGCCCGGTCTGTCCGCGCCCGGGCTCCGGCCCGGGCCGTGGCCCGTCGGCTCTCGTCCTGGAAGTCTGCGCACGCCGAACACCCCCGGTCTCTGACCGTGCTCCCCCGTCGGGAGCGCCTTTGCAGCGCGGAAAGAAATATGTGGAGCTTCTGCAGAACTGCTGAAGTGCGGGAATGCGGAAGTGCCGAACGGCGGAACGGCGGAACTGGGATCACTGCACCTGCCGGCGTACGGCGGTCCGGAGGATGCCCGTGAGACTCTCCACCGCCGGCCGCGCCCCGACTGACGACACCCGGGATGCGCAGCCCGAAGCACGCCGGTGGACCCTTCCGGAACCGTTTCGGTCTCGGACCGTGTCTCTGACGTGACCGTACGGCAGAGCGGGTGCCGCGGCAAGACCGAATTTCAACGCTCGTGGAATCGGTCGGGCGAACGCGTTCGTCCAGCTCTCAACCACATTCGTCGCCGCGGGCGACCGCTCCACGACGAATGTCATCAACCATTGAAATCATCGCATGTTGAGTTTAGTCTGGCGGTACGAGCGACCCGCGTCCACACCGAGAAAGGGCCGACCGCCATGTACGCACCGGCGCGCCACCGCGCGGACACCGACCCCTGGGTGGAGCGCGCGGTCTGCCGCGACGCCGACCCCGAGACCTTCTTCCCGCCCGCCGGCGGCACCGACGACTCCGACCGCGAGACGGCCGCCAAACGCCTGTGCGCCCGCTGTCCGGTGACCCGCGAGTGTCTGCGCGAGGCGCTGCTGCACGAGGAGAGCACGGGGATCTGGGGCGGGCTCACCGTGCGGGAACGGCGCGAAGTGCTGCGGGTCGCCGCCTCGTTGCGGGAGATGCCCGGCGAACTGGCCGCGTTCCTCGCGCAGGGCGGACGCCGGATCACCGCGCCGCCGCGGGAACGGCCGGCGTACGTGTGGTTCCTGCACCGGCACGGGTGGGAACCGGGCCGGATCGCCGCCGCGCTGGGGCTCACCTTCAGCCAGGTCCAGCAGGCCTGGCGCGCGGCGGACTACGCCTCCGCCTGCACCCGCGGGCCCGTGCACCGGATGCCGGGATTCACCCCGGCGAAGGTCCCCGCGGGCAGGACGCGGACGCCGGCCGCGCGGGCGGGTGCGCCCGAGGCCGCGACCGCCGGGGCGCGTGACGGCGTCCGCCGTTCGGGCGAGCCGGCTACGCCCGCGGTCCGCGCTCCCCGGTCGGCCCCGCCCGGTACCGCTACGCCCGACGGCCCCGCCGCCGGCGCCCCCGTGACCGGGACCCGTACGCCGGAGACCCGAGTGCCGAAGGCCCACGCGGCGGAACCCGACCGGCCTCGCGGCCCCCGGCGCTGGGTGCGGCTGGGCGGCGCGGCCGGCGCCGGGAACGTGCGGGCGTCATGAGCGCGCTCGCCTCGGCGCCGCCGCGCCTGCTGACCCGGACCGTCACCACCGACGACGGCGCCGAGATCGTCGTGGACACCCACGGCGCACCCGATGCCCGGGCCACGGTCGTGCTGTGCCACGGCTGGACGCTGTCCGCCCGCGGCTGGCGGCCGCACATCGACGCGCTGACCCGGCCCCGCCCCGGCTTCCCGGCGGTGCGGACGGTCAGCTACGACCAGCGCGGGCACGGCCGTTCGACCCGTGGCACCGCCCTGCTGGACATGGCCCTCCTCGGCCGCGACCTCGGCCGCGTGCTGACCGAGACCACGGCCGGGCTCGACGGTCCCGTGGTGCTGGTCGGCCACTCGATGGGCGGCATGGCGATCCAGCAGCTCGCCGCGCACCGGCCCGGCATGTTCGAGGCCCGGGTGGCCGGCGTCGCACTGATCTCGACCTGCCTCGACCAGGTCGGAGCAGCGCCCGCCGCGCCCCACGAAGGGCAGGCGCAGCGCCGGGCCGACGCCGGGCGCCGGGCGGTCGCCGCCGGCCTGCTGCGCTCCCCCGGCTGGGCCCGCGCCGTGCACCGGCTGCTCACCGGCCCGCTCTCCCACCCGTCGACCGCCCCCGTGTGGCGCGCGCTGTTCGGCGCGGGGCCGCGGGGCGAGGGCGTCCGCACGGACGCGCGGGCGCTGCGCGACATCCCGCCGTTGACGGTCGCCGAGTTCTACGCCGCCCTGACCACCCACGACTGCGCCGGACGCCTGGCCGCACTTGGCCGGGTGCCCACCCGCGTCCTGGTCGGCGCGCTCGACGGCTACACCCCGCCGCAGCAGGCCGCGCGGCTGGCCGACGACATCCCCGGCGCCGTCCTGCAGACGGTGCCGCAACAGGGCCACGACCTGCCGTACGAGCGGCCGGTGCTGGTCGTGGAGACGGTGCACGCGCTGCTGCGCGAACTGCGGCGGCCCGAGGAGCCGCCCCGTGGCTCCCGCCCCCGCCCCGCCGAGCCGATGGCGACAGCGCGGTGACGCGCCCGCACACCGACGCGGACGGTGAGACGGGGCTGCGCCGCGACGTGCTGGCGGCGCGCCGGATCGTGGTGAAGGTGGGCTCGTCGTCGCTGACGACCGCGCTCGGCGGACTCGACTCCGACCGGGTCGACGCCCTGGTGGACGTGCTCGCGCGGGCCCGCGTCGCGGGCGCGGAGATCGTCCTGGTCTCCTCCGGCGCGATCGCCGCCGGCCTCGCCCCGCTGGGCCTGACCGAACGGCCCGCGGACCTGGCCCGCCAGCAGGCGGCGGCCTGCGTCGGGCAGGGGCTGCTGGTGGCCCGCTACACCGCCTCCTTCGCCCGCTACGGCCTGCGGGTGGGCCAGGTGCTGCTGACCGCCGACGACATGGGCCGCCGCACCCAGTACCGCAACGCCTACCGCGCGCTGGCCCAGGTGCTGACCATGGGCGCGGTGCCCGTCGTCAACGAGAACGACACCGTGGCCACCGCCGAGATCCGGTTCGGCGACAACGACCGGCTCGCCGCGCTGGTCGCCCACCTGGTCAGGGCCGACCTGCTGGTCCTGCTGTCGGACATCGACGGACTGTACGACGGCGACCCGCGCCGGCCCGGGGCCCGGCGGCTGCGCGAGGTGCGCGGCCCGCAGGACCTGCGGGACGTGGAGATCGGCGGTACGGGCAGCGGCGTCGGCACCGGCGGCATGGTGACCAAGGTGGAGGCGGCCCGGATCGCGACCGCCGCGGGCGTCCCCGTCGTGCTGACGGCCGCCCGGCACGCCGCGGACGCGCTGGCCGGACGGGAGACCGGGACGCTGTTCCACCGCACCGGCGACCGGGGCTCCGACCACCTGCTGTGGCTGGAGCACGCCAGCAGCCCGCGCGGGACGGTGCAGCTCACCGACGGGGCCGTGCACGCGCTGGTGCAGGGGCGCGGGCCGCTGCCCGCGGAGGGCGTCACCCGGGTCGAGGGGCACTTCGTGGCCGGCGACCCGGTGGAGCTGGTGGACGAGGCGGGCCGGGTGGTCGGCCGCGGGCTGTCCTCGCTCGCCGTCCAGGAACTCGCCCTGCTGCGCGGCCGCTCGGGCCGTGAGGTGGTCGGCCAGGACGACCTGGTGCTGCTGCCGGCCGCCGCCCGCGCCGGACTCCCGGCCCAGCTGCGCCGGCGGGTCAGCGTACGGGTCAGGCCCGCCCGCGAGGTGCCCGTCCACGATTCCGCCCGGCCCGGCGCGCCCGCGGGCCTGCCGCCGAACTGGCCGACGGGCTGACCCCCGGCCGGTCCGGGCTCCGTCCGGCGGCTGATGTGCGCGGCGGCTGCCGCCCGCTGCTCGAACGTCCGGGGCAGCTCGCCGCAGGCAGGAGCCGCGGCGGCGCTCGGGCAGGAGTCCGCCCGGCGGGCGGCGGACGACCCGGCAGGCGGCTGGTTGCTTCGTTTCGGGGCCGGTTGGTGGTCAGGCCGGGGCCTGGACGCGTGCGACGCCGCCTGCAAGGCGGCCGAGCAGCAGCAAGCCGTGTTCGCCGCCGTCGAGTGCCGAGCCCGCCGCCGGACGGTGAAGGCCGGCGCACTCACGGCACCGCAGCACACGTGCCATCGAGGATCTGCCGTCGGAGGCGCTCCATCAGGCCGGGGTCGATGGCGCTGTGGAGGTCGGCGGGGTCCGGCCGGCGCCTCGGTCGTCTCGGCTTCGGCGAGGGCCCGGTACAGCGAGGCGACCGCGGGGTGCTTGCCCGCGTGCTCGCCCAGCCCGCGTCTGAGAGCCGACTCCGGGCGGCCGTACCTGCCCCCATGCGAGCTGCCGGTGTTCCGGGTCGGTCTTCGTGGCATTCGTGCCCAAGCGGTCGCAGTATGGATAGCGGATCAGCTGCCGGACGCGATCGGGCCCGGGCCGCGGTGAGGGGGCGGGGCAGGAGGTGGTCGGTGGTGGCTCGTGGGCGTTTGCGGGTGTACCTGGGAGCGGCTCCCGGGGTGGGCAAGACGTACGCGATGCTGGCCGAGGGGCAGCGCCGCAGGGGGCGCGGCACCGATGTGGTGATCGGTCTGGTGGAGCCGCACGGCCGTCGGCTGACGTTGGAGATGGCCGATGGGCTGGAACTGGTGCCGCGTCGGACGATGGTGTACCGGGGCATGGAGCTCACGGAGATGGATCTGGACGCGGTGCTGGCGCGTCGGCCGCAGGTGGCCCTTGTCGACGAACTCGCCCACACCAACGTGCCCGGCTGTCGTAACGAGAAGCGCTGGCAGGACGTCGAGGAACTGCTGGACGCGGGGATCGACGTGGTGAGCACGCTCAACATCCAGCACCTGTTGTCGCTGGCGGATGTGGTGGAGGAGATCACCGGGATCAGGCAGGCGGAGACGATCCCGGACGAGGTGGTGCGGCGCGCGGAGCAGGTGGAGTTGGTCGACATGACTCCCGAGGCGCTCAGACGCCGTATGGTTCACGGCAATGTCTGTCCGCCGGATCGTGTCGAGGTGGCCCTCACCCATTACTTCCGGCCCGGTAACCTCACCGCGCTGCGGGAGCTGGCGTTGCTGTGGGTGGCGGACCGGGTCGAGGAGGGGCTGCAGCGCTATCGCGCGGAGCACGGCATCGTCGCGCCGTGGGAGACGAGGGAGCGGATCGTCGTCGCGCTGTCCGGCGAACGGGATGAGGAGGCGCTGATCCGGCGTGCGGTGCGGATCGCGGGCCGGATCCCCGGCAGTGAGCTGCTGGCGGTGCACGTGGCGCGCGATGACGGCCGGGCGGGAGCCGATCCGGCGGTGCTGGCCGGGCATCGGGCCTTGGTGGAGTCGCTGGGCGGCAGCTACCACCAGGTGGTGGACGCGGACGTCGCCGAGGCGCTGTTGCGGTTCGCGCGTGCGGAGGATGCCACACAGATCGTGCTGGGCGGGGCACACCATGCGCTGCACGAGGTGCTGGGTGACTGTGTGGTGGCTCGGGTGACCCGGCATGCGGGTGGCCTCGACGTGCACGTCCTGACGCACGAGCGCACGGAGCGAGCCAGGGTTCCGGCCTTGCCTCCGCTGACGGGTGGTCTCGGCCGGGGCCGGTTCGGGTGGGGGCTGGTGCTGGCGGTGGTGCTGCTGCCCGTACTGACCGTGCTCCTGACCGCCGTCCGGGGGTTCGGACTGGCCGGTGAGCTGCTGATCTACCTGATGGCGGTGGTGGGCGTCGCGTTGGTGGGCGGCCTTTATCCGGCGCTGGCCGCCGCGCTGGGGGCCGGTGTGCTGGCCGACTACTTCTTCGTTCAGCCACTCCACTCGCTCACCATGGCTCGCGTCGCTGACGCATCCGTCCTGGTGGTGTTCCTGGCCGTGGCCGCCGCGGTCAGTGCTGCCGTCGAGCGGTCGGCCCGGCGGGCTCGTCGGCACGCACGGGCTTCGGCCGAGGCGGGAGTCCTCGCGGAGCTTGCGATGTCGGCGTTGCGTGACCGGGACGATCTGCCGGCTCTGCTGGAACGTGTCCGTACGACTTTCGGTCTCGAGGCACTCAGTCTGCTGCAGCGGGACAGGCCGGACAGCCGGGAGTGGTTCGTCACCGCCAGTTCGGGTTCCCGCCCGCCCGAGCGACCGGAGCAGGCGGATACGGCGGTGTCGGTGACCGATGAGCTGGCGCTGGCCGCGCGCGGCCGGCCTCTCGGTGCGGACGACCGGCGCCTGCTGCACGGCTGCGCCGCCCAGGTGGCGGCGTCCTGGGAGAGCCGGCGCAGCCGCCGGCAGGCCGAGGCGCTGAGCGAGCGTGCCGCCTCCGACCGGCGCCGTGCCGAGGCGCTGCAGGCCGCCGCGAGCGACCTGGAGCAGGAGGTCGCGGCGGCGCGAGGGGCGCTGGAGCCCTTGCGGGAGCGTCGGACGCCCGCGACCGCCGCACAGTGGGCTGCGCTGTGCGATCGGTCCGAGCAGGCCGTCCGCCGGATCGGGGCGCTCGTCGGCGACGTGCTGGACCTGAGCCGGGTGCACGCCGGAGCCCTGGACGTGCATCTGCGGCCGGTCGACATGGACGAGGTCATGGCGGTAGCCCTCGGCGACCTCGGGCCGGGCGGGCACACCCTGGCCCTGGAGATGACCGAGGATCTCCCGGACGTGATCGCGGACGCCACGGTGCTCACCCGAGTGGTGACCGATCTGGCGGCCCATGCGCTGCGCCGCAGCGCCGCGGGCGAAGCTCCCGCTGTGGCCGTGGGGACGGCCGACGGCCATGTCGAGATCAGAGTGGCCGATCATGGTTCCCTCGACGTCGAAGCGGGGGAGGCCGTCGGTGTCCCGGCTCCGGTCACTGGTCTGGTGCCGCGCCTGTGCACGGACCTCGCGCGGCTGATCGGCGGCGAACTGCGCTGGGACGTCACGGACGGGGGTGGGCTCACCGCCGTACTGAGCCTGCCCGCGGCGGCCAAGCGCGCTGACGCGGCGCGGACAGCCACGGACTGAACCGCCGGTACGAGCGGTCGCGGACACCGTCGCCGGGCAAGCAGGCGGCGGTACGGGCGCCGCCGCGTCCTCCTCTTCGGTCGTGGCGCCGGACTGCCGGTTCCGGCACAGAGTCAGTCACGCCGCAGGTGCTGCGTGCGCTCGAAATGAAGGCGCCCGCGGCCCGGCTTCCCGGCGGCGACGGGTATGCGTGGCCGACCCCGGTGGCCTCGAACCCGACCTCCCGTCGCTGAACGGCCGGCGCCGCCTTCCGGCCGAGCTCGGGGGCCGGTACGTCCAGGTCGCCGGGGAGGACGTGGCCGGTGCGATTCTGGACTTCACGCGTGCTGAGCAGGCGAGTCGGCACGTGCTGGGGCCGGCCGGCGCAGTCGCGGTCACCAGGTGCTGCACGGCTCCCTGGCCGACGGCGTGACGCATGGTGCGCGGTGCGTGTTCATCGTCGGCCCCGACCCGTCCAGATCGTGGTTGAGCCGGACGACGTTGACGCTTTTCTGCCCCAGGAAGCCCAGCCGGCGGCCGGTGACGTGTGCCGCGACGAGCCGCCGGACCGCGGCCGGATCCAGCCCACGGGCCTTCGCCACCCGGTTCACCTGCTCGTAGGCGTACGCGGGTGAGATGTCCGGGTCGAGACCGGAGCCGGAGGCGGTGACCGCGTCGGCGGGAACGCTGCCCGGCCGGACGCCGTCGAACGCGGCCACGGCGGCACGGCGCTGGGCGATCCTCCTGACCAGCGTGTCGCTGTTGGGGCCGAGGTTGGAGGCGCCGGAGCTGGTCGGGTCGTAGCCGGTGCTTCCCGCCGCGGACGGGCGGGGCTGGAACCACTTGGGGTCGGGCGCCGCCGTGGTCCGGCCCTTGCGCGGGGGGAGGTCGAAGTTCTGGCCGAGGAGGGAGGAGGCCACCGGACGTCCGCTGTCCTTGATCATCGATCCGTTGGCCTGGTGCGGAAAGAGGCCCTGGGCGATGCCGGTGATCGTCAGCGGGTAGGCGATACCGGTGATCACGGTGAACACCAGCAACATGCGCAGCGCCGCCAGATGGTCGCGGACCACATGGGCCAGGGAGCCGAACACGAAGATCACCCTCCTTGTCGGTCAGTGCAGTCCGGGGATGAACTGGACGATCAGGTCGATGGTCTTGATGCCGAGGAAGGGCAGCACCAGCCCGCCGAGGCCGTAGATCCAGATGTTGCGGCTGAGCAGCGCGGCCGCCGACGAAGGCCGGTAGCGGACGCCGCGCAGCGCCAGCGGGATCAGCGCGATGATGATCAGCGCGTTGAAGATGATCGCGGAGGAGACGGCCGAGGTCGGGCTGTGCAGGCCCATGATGTTGAGACGGTGCAGCCCCGGGTAGACGCCGGCGAACATCGCGGGGATGATCGCGAAGTACTTGGCGATGTCGTTGGCGATGGAGAACGTGGTCAACGAACCTCGGGTGATGAGGAGTTGCTTGCCGATCTCGACGATCTCGATCAGCTTGGTCGGGTTGGAGTCGAGGTCGACCATGTTGCCGGCCTCCTTGGCGGCCGACGTACCGGTGTTCATCGCCACGCCGACGTCCGCCTGGGCCAGCGCGGGCGCGTCGTTGGTGCCGTCACCGGTCATCGCGACCAGCTTGCCGTCGGACTGCTCCCGCTTGATGAGGGCCATCTTGTCCTCGGGGGTGGCCTCGGCGAGGAAGCCGTCGACGCCGGCCTCCTGCGCGATCGCCCTGGCGGTCAGCGGGTTGTCGCCGGTGATCATCACCGTGCGGATGCCCATGCGGCGGAGTGCGTCGAAGCGCTCGTGCATGCCGCGCTTGACGACGTCCTTGAGGTGGATGACCCCGAGGATCCGGGCGCTCTCGCCTCCCGCCCGCCGAACCACCTCGCCGACGACCAGCGGCGTGCCGCCGGTGGCGGAGATGCCGTCGACCAGTGGGCCGACCTCGTCGGTGGGGTGGCCGCCGTGTTCGCGGACCCAGCGCATGACCGCGGTGGCCGCGCCCTTGCGCAGGGAACGGCTGTCCGGTTCGTCGGTGAGGTCCACCCCTGACATGCGGGTCTGTGCGGTGAACGGGACGAATTCGGCGTGCGTCAGCTCGCCTTCGGTCCGTGCGCGCAGCGCGTGACGTTCCTTGGCGAGGACCACGATCGAGCGTCCTTCGGGTGTCTCGTCGGCGATCGAGGACAGTTGGGCGGCGTCCGCCAGCGTTTCCAGGTCCACGCCGCTGACCGGCATGAACTCGGCGGCCTGCCGGTTGCCCAGGGTGATGGTGCCGGTCTTGTCCAGCAGCAGGGTGTTGACGTCGCCCGCGGCCTCCACGGCGCGTCCGGACATGGCCAGCACGTTGCGCTGTACGAGCCGGTCCATGCCCGCGATGCCGATCGCGGAGAGCAGCGCGCCGATCGTGGTCGGGATCAGGGCGACGACCAGTGCCACGAGGATGACGATGGACTGCTCGGCGCCGGCGAAGACGGCGAACGGTTGCAGGGTCACCACAGCGATCAGGAAGACGATGGTCAGCGAGGCCAGGACGATGTCGAGCGCGATCTCGTTCGGTGTCTTCTGCCGGTTCGCGCCCTCCACCAGCGCGATCATGCGGTCGATGAAGGTCTCGCCGGGTTTCGAGGTGACCCGCACCACGATGCGGTCGGAGAGTACCTTCGTCCCGCCCGTCACGGCGGAGCGGTCGCCGCCGGACTCGCGGATCACCGGCGCCGACTCCCCCGTGATCGCGGACTCGTCCACGCTCGCGATTCCCTCGACCACATCGCCGTCACCGGGGATGATCTCGCCGGCCTCGACCACGACGTGATCACCGAGCCGGAGTTCGGTGCCCAGAACCTCCTCGGTGGCCTCCGGCGCGCCGGGCCGCCCGGCACGGATGACACGGCGGGCCATGGTGTCCTTCTTCGTCCGGCGCAGTGTCTCCGCCTGCGCCTTGCCGCGTCCCTCCGCCACCGCCTCCGAGAGATCGGCGAAGACCACGGTCAACCAGAGCCAGATGGTGATCACCCAGGCGAAGACGCTCGGGTCCCTGATCGCTGACAGGGTGGTCAGCACCGCGCCGACCTCGACCACGAACATCACGGGGTTCCTGACCATCAGGCGCGGGTCGAGCTTGTGCAGCGCACCGGGGACGGAGGCGCGCAGCAGCCTGGGCTCCAGCATTCCGCCGGAGACCCGGTGCGGTTCGGCCTCCGGCGGGCCCTTCGGCGCCTTGGCCTCCCAGGTGGCGGGCATCAGCGCAGCCCTTCCGCGAGCGGCCCCAGCGCCAGCGCGGGCAGGTAGGTGAGGCCGACGACGATGAGGATCACGGCGGACAGCAGGCCGACGAACTGCGGCCGGTGGGTGGGCAGCGTGCCCGCTGTGACGGGCACCGGCTGCTGCCGGGCGAGCGATCCGGCCAGCGCCAGCACGAACACCATCGGCAGGAAGCGGCCCAGGAGCATCGCCAGCCCGAGCGCGGTATTGTACCAGACGGTGTTCGCGCTCAGACCGGCGAACGCGGAGCCGTTGTTGTTGGCGGCCGAGGTGAAGGCGTACAGCACCTCGGAGAAGCCGTGCGGACCGTGGTTGAGCATCGCCGCCCGCTCGCCCGGCAGCGCCATCGCCACGCCGGTGCCCACCAGCACGATCGCCGGAGTGGTGAGGATGTACAGCGAGGCGAACTTCATCTCCCGGCCGCGCAGCTTCTTGCCCAGATACTCCGGCGTACGGCCGACCATGAGGCCGGCGATGAAGACCGCCACGACGGCCAGGACCAGGATGCCGTAGAGACCGGATCCGGCGCCGCCGGGGGCGATCTCGCCGAGCATCATGTTGAAGATCGTCAGGCCGCCGCCGCCCGGCGTGTACGAGTCGTGGGAGGAGTTGACCGACCCACATGACGTGAGGGTCGTGGACACGGCGAACAGGGCCGAAGCCCAGATCCCGAACCGCTGCTCCTTGCCCTCCATCATCCCGTCGGCCGCGTGTCCGGCCGTACTGCTCACGCTGTGCAGCTCGTTGGCGGTGACGACGGCCACCGATGCGGCCCAGATCAGCGCCATCACGGCGACGATGGCGTAGCCCTGCCGCTTGTCGCCGACCATCGTGCCGAAGGTGCGCGGCAGTGAGAATCCGATCACCAGCAGCAGATAGACCTCCAGCCAGTTCGTGAACGGATCGGGGTTCTCGAAGGGGTGGGCGGAGTTGGCGTTGTAGAACCCGCCGCCGTTCGTGCCGAGTTCCTTGATGGCCTCCTGGGAGGCGACCGGGCCGCCGGGGACGGACTGATGCTGCCCGGCGACGGTGGTGATCGACTCGAAGCCGTGGAAGTTCTGGATTGTGCCCGCGGCGACCAGCACGACCGCCATGAACAGCGAGATCGGCAGCAGGATCCGCAGCACGACTCTGATGAGGTCCTGCCAGAAGTTGCCGACCCGGTCGGTCTTCTTCCGGGCGAACCCGCGGATCAGGGCCGCGACCACGGCGATCCCGACCGCCGCCGAGACGAAGTTCTGCACCGCCAAGCCCGCCATCTGCACCAGGTGGCCCAGGGCCGACTCGCCCGAGTACGCCTGCCAGTCGGTGTTGGTGACGAAGGAAGCGGCGGTGTTGAAGGACAGGTCGGGGCTGACCGGCTTCGTGCCGAGGGACAGCAGCAGATGATTCTGCAGCCGCAGGAAGCCGTAGAGGAACAGCACCGAGACCACGGAGAACGCGAGCACGCTGCGCAGGTAGCCGGGCCACGTCTGCTCGGCGTCCGCATGCACGCCACCGATCCGGTACACCAGACGTTCCGCGCGCCAGTGACGGGGGGAGGTGAGGACATGGGCCATGTGGTCGCCGAGCGGGCGGAAGGTCAGGGCCAGCGCACCGACCAGGGCGATGATCTGCAGCCAGCCCGCGAGAGTGGCGTTCATGGAGGCCCTCTCCGGCCACGGACCGTGAGGAACGCGGCTACAACTTCTCCGGGAAGATCAGGCACAGGACCAGGTAGATCGCCAGGCAGACGGCGACGGCCAGGCCGACGATGTTGTCCAGGCTCACAATCGGCTCACTCCCCTGGCGATCAGACCGATCAGGGCGAACGTGGCGATGGCGAGGACGACGAATCCAAGATCCGGCATATGCAGCACCCCGTAGCGTCGACAGGAAGGGAACGGTCACCTGCGGCATGTGGAACAAGGGCAGGACACCGTCGACACAAACCTTTGCATTCAGGGCAAATCTTGCCCATTTGACCCAATACGCCTCATTGTCGACTCTTTCATGCCCTCGGGCATCTGCTGGATGAGTTCTTGACGCATGGCTCGCGGGTCGGCCGAATCGGCATCCCGGCCCCGTCAGGTATGGCGAGGCGCCGTGCGCACGCCATCCCGGCATGACGGACACGGCGTGGTAGGCACAGCTGCAAGTGCCTGATCGACGACCACGCGCACTACGACGGCCCGAAGCTGCCCGTCGACGGGGACTACGGCGCGAAGACCGGGACAGCGGTCCGCAGGCTCCAGGCCAACCGGAGTGCCAGTGGCAGGCACCCCATCTCGGTCGACGGCATGGTCGGTCCGCAGACCTGGCGGGCGCTGCGCGCCGCCTGATCCTTGCCGGTCGGACGCACCCGGCTCGCCGCCGGGGCCGGAACGACCGGCTCCGGCGGCGAGCCGTCAGTCGATGCCGCGGACGATGTGGGCCTCGGCCGGGTCCTCGTCCACGCCGGCGAGGGCCAGGCGCGGGGCCTCGGGCGCGGCGGGCCGGAAAGCGGCCGGCCAGGAGTCCCCGTGCGGCTTGCGCTCGTACACCAGCCGGCCCGCCGGTCTGGTCTCCGTGATGATCCGTATGTACATGGACCGACCTCCCGTCTACGGCGCCGGGGCGGCGGCTCCGCCCCGGATGTGACCGTCGCCCACCAGGACGTACTTGGTGGTGGTCAGCGCGGTCACCCCCATGGGGCCGCGCGCGTGGAGTTTCTGGGTGGAGATGCCGAGTTCGGCGCCGAGGCCGAGTTCCCCGCCGTCGGCGAAGCGGGTGGAGGCGTTGACCGCGACGACCGCGGTGTCCAGCGACGTGACGAAGCGGCGTGCGGCGGCCTGCGAGTCGGTGACGATCGCCTCGGTGTGGCCGCTGCCGTGCCGGCGGATGTGCTCGACCGCCTCGTCGAGGGAGCCGACGACGGCGGCCGCGAGTTCGAGGGCCAGGTACTCGCGGTCCCAGTCCGCGTCGGCGGCGGGCACCACCGCGTCGTGGAACGAGCGCACCCGCGCGTCGCCGTGCACCAGCACGCCGTGCTCGGTCAGCGCCCGCAGCGCGCGGGGCAGGAAGTCGGCCGCGACGGCCTCGTGCACCAGCAGGGACTCGGCGGCGTTGCACACGGACGGGCGCTGGGTCTTGGCGTTGAGCAGGATGGCGAGTGCCTTGTCGAGGTCGGCGTGCTCGTCGACGTAGACGTGGCAGTTGCCGACGCCCGTCTCGATGACCGGGACCGCGGCGTCGCGCACCGTGGCCTGGATCAGCTCGGCGCCGCCGCGCGGCACGAGGACGTCCACCAGGCCCCGCAGGGACATCAGTTCGCGTACCGAGTCGTGGGTGGTGCCGGGCACGACCTGCACGGCGTCGACGGGGACGCCGGTCTCGGCGAGGGCCTCGCGCAGGGCCGCGACCAGGGCGGCGTTGGTGTGGCGTGCGGTCGAGGAGCCGCGCAGGAGGGCGGCGTTGGCGCTCTTGAGGCAGAGGCCCGCGGCGTCGACGGTGACGTTGGGCCGCCCCTCGTAGATCATGCCGACCACGCCGAGGGGCACCCGGACGCGGCGCACCTCCAGACCGCTGGGCAGCACTCCCCCGCTCACGATCTCGCCGACCGGGTCCGGCTGGTCCGCGAGTGTGCGCAACATGGCCGCGAGGCCGTCGAGTTGGCCGCGGGTGAGGGTCAGCCGGTCGAGCACGGTCGCCGACCGCCCGGCGGCGCGGGCCGCGGCGACGTCACGTTCGTTGGCGGCGAGGATCCCGGCCGGGTCGAGGGTCAGCCGCCGCGCCATCGCGGACAGCGCGGCGTCCCGCTCGGCCCCGGTGGTGAGGGCGAGGGCGCGCGCGGCGGCCCGGGCGGCGAGCGCCGCCTCGCGGACGGTGCGGGCGGGTGCGTCGCCGGTTCGGGGGTGCCGGTGTGCCGTGGTCGTCATCGGTCCTCCCCGTGTTCGGCGGTGGGCGCCGGGGCGTGCGGGGGCAGGACGTCCGCGGACGTCGGTGACCAGCCGATCAGTTCGGCCAGCAGCGCCCAGGCGAGGGCGTCCGCCGCGTCGCCGCGGGCGGTGGGTTCGGGGCCCGTGCTCTTCATGGGGTTCTCCCTGTCCTGCCGGGGTTGCCCGGCTCAGCCGTAGACCCGGAAACCGGCGCCCGTCTTGCGTCCCGCCCGGCCGGCCGCCACCAGGTGGCCCAGCAGGGGAGCGGGCACGGTCCCGGGGCGGCGGTCGGCGTCGTGCAGGACGCGCTGGATGCTGAGCGACACGTCGAGGCCGATCACGTCGAGCAGTTCGAACGGCCCGAGCGGATAGCCGCAGCCCAGCCTCATCACGGCGTCGATCTCGTCGGCGCCGGCGTAGTGGCTCTCGGCGAGCCGTACCGCGCCGTTGAGGTAGGGGAACAGGAGCGCGTTGACGATGAAGCCGGGCCGGTCCATGCACTGCACCGGGTGCTTGCCGAGCCGCCGGCACACCTCCCGGGCGGTGTCGACGTGCCGGGGCGCGGTCTCCAGGGAGGGGATGACCTCGACGAGCCGCATCACCGGCGCCGGGTTGAAGAAGTGCAGGCCGATGACGTCCTCGGGCCGCCCGGAGGCCAGCCCGCACTCGATCACCGGCAGGCTGGAGGTGGTCGTGGCGAGCAGGGCGCCGGGCCTGCCGACCGCGCCGAGCCGGGCGAACAGCGGTTTCTTCACCGCCAGGTCCTCCGCGACGGCCTCGATCACCAGGTCGCGGTCGGCGAGCCGGTCCAGGTCGCCGGCCGGCGCCAGCCGCTCCAGCGTGGCCGTCCGGTCCGCCTCGGTGAGCTTGCCGCGGCGCACCGCGCGTCCGGTGGAGGCGGCGACCGCCTCCCACGCGAACTTGGCGCGCTCGTCGCTCCGGCCGACGACGACCGTGTCGACGCCGGCCTTGGCGAAGACCTCGGCGATGCCGGTGGCCATGGTGCCGGTCCCGACGACGCCGACCCGGCGCACCGGGGACGCGCCCTGCGACCGGCGGGCGGGGGCGGGGCCGGCGGCGGACGGTTCGCGGTAGTCGTAGAAGCCGCGGCCGGACTTGCGGCCGTGCAGCCCGGCCAGGGCCATGTGGCGCAGCCGGCGTGCGGGTTCGAAGGCGGGCTCGTCGTAGCGGGCGGCCAGCGCGTCGAGGACGTCGCAGGCGGTGTCGGTGCCGATGACGTCGAGGAGTTCGAACGGGCCGCTGGGCAGCCCGCAGCCGTACCGCATGGCGGCGTCGATGTCGTCTCGTCCGGCGGCCCGCCGCTCGTACATCGTGGCGGCCTGGTTGAGGAAGCCGAACAGGAGCGAGGCGGAGACCAGGCCGGGGCGGTCGCCCAGGGTCACGGCCTCCAGGCCCAGCGCGCGCACCAGTTCGCGGACGCGTGCCACGGCGGACGCGTCGGCGATGACGGTGCGGCCGATCTCCGCGAGGCCGGCGGCGGGCAGCGGCAGGTGCAGGCCGACGAGCCGTCCGGGCCGCCCGGAGGCCGCCGCGAGGTCGGTGAGGGAGAGCGCCGAGGCGGTGGTGGCGAGGACGGTGTCGGGCGGGCAGACCCGGTCCAGTTCGCGCAGCACCTCGGTCTTGACGTCCCGCCGCTCGGGCACCGCCTCGACCACGACGCGCGCCGCGGCGAACTCCGCCCAGCCGCCGGCGAGCCGGATGTGCCGGCCGGCGGCCCGCGCCTGCTCGGGCGTGTCGAACAGCTCGGTGAGCCGGGCCCGCGCGTCGGGGCGCGGATCCCGTACGACGACGGCGTGCCCGGCGAGCACGGCCCGGCGCACCAGCGCCCCGCCGATGACACCGACGCCGACGATCCCGAGCGCGGCACCGCCCGGCTCCTCCGGGGCGCGGGTGACTGCCGGGTCTCGGGTGGCCGTCAGGTTCCGGGTGGCCGTCGGGTTTGGGGTGGCCGACGGGTCCGTGGTGGCCGCCGATCGCGGGACGGCCGTCGGCTGCCGGGCTGCTGCCGACTGCCGGGTGCCGCCTGTTTCCCGGTTGTCCGCCGCGTTCACGCCGCCACCCCGCTCAGCCGGGCCCGGTCCGACGGGGTGGCCGTCTCCCGGAAGCGGTGGAGGGCCGGTTCGTGGCGGGCGCGCAGTTCGGGGTCGCGGACGCCCAGGCCCTCGCCCGGAGCCAGGCACAGCACGCCGACCTTGCCGTGGTGTTCGTTGCGGTGGATGGACTCCACGGCGCGGGCGACGTCGTCGAGGGCGTAGGTGCGGGACAGGGTGGGGTGGATCCTGCCCTTGGCGATGAGGCGGTTGGCCTCCCACGCCTCGCGGTAGTTGGCGCAGTGCGTGCCGATGATCCGCTTCAGCGACATCCACAGGTAGCGGTTGTCGTACTCGTGGACGTATCCGGCGGTGGACGCGCAGGTGACGATGGTGCCGCCCTTGCGGGTGACGTAGACGGAGGCGCCGAAGGTCTCGCGGCCGGGGTGCTCGAAGACGATGTCGACGTCCTCGCCGCCGGTCAGTTCGCGGATGCGGGAGCCGAGGCGCTTCCACTCCTTCTGGTCCTGGGTGTGCGGGTCGCTCCAGAAGCGGTAGCCCTCCGCGTTCCGGTCGATGATCAGCTCGGCGCCCAGTGAGCGTGCCAGGGCGGCCTTCTCGGGTGAGGAGACGACGCAGATCGGGTTCGCCCCGCCCGCCAGCGCGAGCTGGGTGGCGTAGGAGCCGAGGCCGCCGACGGCGCCCCAGATCAGCACGTTGTCGCCCTGCTTCATACCGGCGCCGTTGGGGGTGACGAGCTGGCGGTAGGCGGTGGAGTTGACCAGGCCCGGTGCGGCGGCCTCCTCCCAGGTGAGGTGCTCCGCCTTGGGCAGCAGCTGGGTCGCCTTGACCAGCGCGAGGTCGGCGAGGCCGCCGTAGTTGGTCTCGTAGCCCCAGATGCGCTGCTCGGGGTCGAGCATGGGGTCGTTGTGGCCTTCGGCGGCCTCGAGTTCGACGGAGACGCAGTGCGCCACGACGCGGTCGCCGACGTTCCAGCGCCGTACGCCGGGGCCGCGTCTGACGACGACGCCGGCCAGGTCGGAGCCGATGACGTGATACGGCCGGTCGTGGCGGGCGGCGAGCCCGCCGATGCGGGCGTAGCGCTCCAGCAGGGCGAAGGTCGGCACCGGCGCGAACAGGGCGCTCCAGACCGTGTTGTAGTTCACGGCGCTCGCCATGACCGCCACCAGGACCTCGCCGGGGCCCGGTTCGGGGGTGGGCACCTCCTCGATGTGCAAGGAGTCGGCAGGTTTCCGGTCGTGCAGCGGCACGCCGTCGAACATGCCCGCGTCCGCCTTGTGCAGCACGGCCGCCCGGTAGGAGTCGGGAACCCCCAGGGCCGCCACGTCGGCCGGCACCGAGTCCGGGGACTCGATCGCCTCCACCAGTTCGCGCATGAGCAGGCACCACCTTCCGCGGTTCACGCCGGTGCGTGCCGAGTCGGAACCGACTTCCCACCGGAGAAGAACTCAACAGAGAATGAACTCAACAGGCAAGGAGTTTTACACGAAGCCAGAACCCCGGCAAGCCCCGTCCGAACCCGCCCGCGACCCGCACCCGCACCCGCACCCGCACCCGCACCCGGACGCCCCTTGTCCGACATCGCCCGGCATGCAAAACTCACCACCAGTTGAGTTCCTTGTTCGTTGAATTTTGTTCGTCTCACCAGACACCCGAGGGAGCTGCCGTGACACCGCACCAGCTCGAGTCTCTGCAGGCCACCGCCATCGCCGGCATCGCGGGCATCCTGATCGCGGGCACCGCCCTGGCGCACCTGGCACGCAGAGCCCGTCAGCCTGCCGTCATCGGCGAGATCACCGCGGGCATCCTGCTCGGCCCGAGCCTGCTCGGACTGCTGCCGGGTGACCTGACGCACCGTCTGTTCCCGGACGACGTGCGGCCCTTGCTGTCGATGGTGGCCCAACTGGGCCTTCTCTTATTCATGTTCACCGTCGGATGGGAGCTGGACTGGGCCTCCATGCGCCGCCGCAAGAGCTCGGTGGCCGCCGTCACGGCGGGCAGCATCCTCACGCCGCTGATCCTCGGCATGGGCGTCGCCGCGCTCCTCTACCACAACCACTCGGTGGTCGACGGCGAGAAGGTCCCGATGACCTCCTTCACCCTCTACCTCGGCGTCAGCATGTCGATCACGGCGTTCCCGGTGCTGGCCCGCATCCTCAAGGACAACGGCATCAGCCGTACGGCGGTCGGCGCGCTCGCCCTGACCAGCGCGGCCTTCGGCGACGTGCTCGCCTGGTGCCTGCTGGCCGCCGTGGTCGCGGTGGTCACCGCGTCCGGTACCACCGGGTTCACCGACACCCTGTGGATGTCGGCCGGTTACGGCGCCGCGATGATCGTCGTCGTCCGTCCGATGCTCGCCCGCGCCGTGGCCCGGATGATCCGGAGGGGCTCCGGAGTCCACCTCGCCACCCTGGTCACGGCGGGCCTGCTGCTCTCCGCGTACACCACCTCGAAGATCGGCATCCACCCCATCTTCGGCGCCTTCGCCTTCGGCCTGGTCATGCCGCGCAAACCGCACGTCCTGCTGGAGGATCGGATGCTCCGGCCGCTGCAGCACGCCGGGGAGCTGATGCTGCCGGTCTACTTCATCGTCACCGGGCTCTCCGTCGACATCGCGGACATGTCGCCGACCGCCTGGGGCGAGCTGGCCCTCATCCTCTGTGCCGCGATGTGCGGCAAGCTGCTCGGCGCCGGTCTGCCCGCCAGGTCGTTCGGCCTGAGCTGGCGGGAGTCCACCGGCGTGGGCGTGCTGATGAACACCCGCGGCCTGACCGAACTGATCATCCTCGGCGTGGGGCTCAACCTCGGCGTGCTCGACCAGACGCTGTTCACCGAGATGGTCCTCATGGCGCTGATCACCACGGCGATGACCGGCCCGTTGCTGCCCCACCTCTTCCCCCACCGGCTCGGTCTGGTCGCCTCGCGCCACACCGCCTCGGTGGTCCGCATGCCCGAACCCGCGGAGCAGGCCACCGACCTGGCCGGGTGACCGGCCGCGGGCCCGGCCTGGCCGGGTGACCGGCCACGGGCCCGGTCCGGCCCGGCGAGCGGCCGCGGGTCCCGCCGGCGGCCGGCCGCGGCCCCGGCCCACCGGTGCGGGACGCGAGGCCTCGAACGGCACCCGCACGACAAGCGGCGTCCGGAACGACAGAAGTAGTGACGTCCAGACAAGGAGATGGTCCAGGTGCACCCCGTCATCAGCACGCTGTCCCGGGTCTTCGACATGCCGTCGGAATTCATCGGCGACGAGATGCAGCTCCGCGCCGTGGCCAGCTGGGACGACCTCAGCGCCGTGGAGCTCCAGGTCCACCTGGAACACGAACTGGGCACCACCCTCGACGACCACCTCATCGAACGCATCGACTCCGTGGGCCAGTTGCGCGAGTTCTACGACGAACGGCTGGCCGAACTCAGCTCGATGAAGGCCCCGCGGGACGCCTCCGCCATCGCCCCTCCCCTGCCCGGACCGGCCGACCGGCCGGCCCCGGCCCCCGAGGCCCCCTCCGAGATGGTGATCGGCGAGACCGGCATCTCCGAGGTGGACCCCGCGCGCGGCCGGCTCGCCTACCGCGGCTATCCCGTCCAGGAGCTGATCGGCCGGGTGACGTTCGAGGAGGTCGTCCACCTGCTGATCCGGGGCTGGCTGCCCGACCGGGACGAGCTGACCGCCTTCCGCGCCCGGCTGGCGGCCGCACGGGAACTGCCCTCCATGGTCGCCACCAACCTCGTGCTGAACTCGGGCTGCAGCACGTCCTCGGTGCTGCGCACGGCGGTGTCGGCGCTCGCGGTCGCCGCGGAGGCCGACGCCGACCCGGCGGCCCACATCGACCTCGGGGAACGGCTCGTCGCCCGCATCCCGACCATCTTCGCCATCCAGCAGGCGGCCCGGTCGGGGCGCAAACTCCCACGCCCCGAACCGGAGTTGTCGCACGCGGAGAACATCCTGCACATGCTGGGCCTGCCCCGCGACCCGGAGCGGGTGAAGCTGGTCGACCTGTGCCTCATCCTCCAGGCCGAACACGGCTGCAACGCCTCGGCGTTCGCCGCCCGCGTCGCGGCCGGCACCGGCGCCGACACCTTCGCCACCATGACCGTGGCGCTCGCCACCTTCACCGGCCCGCTGCACGGCGGCGCCGCCCACCAGGTCATCGAGCTGGCCCGGCAGGGCGACAGCCCGTCCACCGCCGCCGCCTACCTGCGCGGCCGCGTCGACCAGGCCCGCGAGGAGCGCGCCCGGCACGGCTCGTACGCCGAGGAGGACCCCCGGGTCCGGCCGCTGCGCGAGGCGGCCAGGCGGCTGCGCGGCGGCCCCGACGGACAGCGCGTCCTGGAGGTGCTGGACGCCGTGCGGACCGCCGCCCACCCGTCGAAGGGACCCCGCCCCTACCTGACCGTGGACTGCTACGCCGCCGCCATCTACCACATGCTCGGCATGCCCTCCGACCTGTTCGTCCCCATGTTCGCCGCCGCCCGGGTCCCCGGGTGGCTGGCGCACGTCGAGGAACAGCGGGCCCAGCAGGGGCGCATCCACCCGCGCCTGCGCTACGTCGGCCCGCGCAACCTGCGGCTGCCCAAGGCCCTCGGGCCCGGGCACAACTGACCACCGACCGACGGCGGGAGGGCGCCGCCTTCCCCGTACCCCAGGAGTAGACGTGGAGTTCGGCTGGAACGAAGAGCAACAGGCGCGCTACGACGAGGTGCTGGCGGCCACCCGGGCCGCCTTCCCCGCGCCGCCGGACGGCGGGTTCTACAGCCGCAAGGACTGGCTGCGCCTGGGCGAGATCGGCATGCTCGGGGCCTGCCTGCCCCAGGAGCACGGCGGGCGCGGCCTCGGCGCGCTGGACACCGCCCGCGTGGTGGAGGCGGTGGGCCGCGGCTGCCTGGACACCGGCCTGGTGTTCGCGGCCGCGGCCCACACCTTCGCCTGCGCCGTGCCGATCGCCGAGTTCGGCAGCGAGCCGGTGCGGCGCCGGCTGCTGCCCGAGCTGGCCGCGGGCCGGCTCATCGCGGGCAACGCGATGACCGAGCCCGACGCCGGTTCGGACTCCTCACGGCTCACCGTGACGGCGACGGCGGTCGACGGCGGATACCTGCTCAACGGCACCAAGAGCTTCGTCAGCAACGGCCCGGCCGCCGACGTGTACGTGACGTACGGGACCGTGAACCCCAAGGCGGGCTTCCTCGGCGTGACCGGCTTCGTCGTGGAACGCGGCGCGGACGGGCTCGTCGTCGGGCAGCCGTACGAGAAGATGGGCATGCTCTCCTGCCCGGCCGGCGCGATCACCTTCGAGGACTGCTTCGTCCCCGAGGAGCAGGTGCTCGGCGGCGTCGGCGCGGGCGCGGCGATCTTCCAGCACTCCATGGGCTGGGAGCGGGCCTGCTTGTTCGCCCTCTACGTGGGGCTGCTGGACCGGCTCGTGGAGCAGTGCGTGGCACACGCCCGCGAGCGGCGCCAGTTCGGCCGCCGCATCGGTGAGTTCCAGTCGGTGTCCAACCGCGTCGCCGACATCAAGCTGCGGCTGGAGAGCGCCCGGCTGCTGCTGTACCGCGCCTGCTGGTCGATGGACCGGGGCGAGTCGTCCGTGCTGGAGATCGCCCTGTCGAAGCTGGCCGTCTCCGAGGGCGTCCTGGCCTCCGCCGCCGACGCCGTACGGGTCTTCGGAGGGCGCGGATACCTGCGCGAGGACGGCATCGAGGCCGTCCTGCGCGACGCCGTGCCCAGCACGATCTTCTCCGGTACCTCCGACATCCAGCGCCAACTGATAGTGAAGGAGATAGGGCTGTGAGGCTCCACCAACTCGTCATCGACTCCGCACGGCGCACCCCTGACTCCCCGGCCGTGCGCACCTCCCACGGGGTGCACAGCTACCGGGAGCTGGACGAACTCGCCGACCGCTACGCCGCCGCGCTGCACCGGCGCGGGGTGCGGCCCGGCGACCGGGTGGTGCTGTGGACCCACAAGACCGTGGACGCCGTCGCCCTGATGCAGGGGGCGCTGCGCGTCGGCGCGGTCTACGTCCCGGTCAGCGCCAACAACCCGGCCGCCCGCGTCCAGCGCATCGCCGAGGGCTGCTCCCCGGCCCTGGTGGTGGCGGACGCCGACGGCGTCCGCCGCGCCGCCGACGCCGGCTGGCCCGATGCGCTGCCGCTGGCCGCCTTCGACGACGTACGCGACGAGGCGCCCGCCGCGGACGCCCCGCCCGTGCACGAAAACCAGCCCGACGACCCGGCCTACATCCTGTACACGTCCGGTTCCACGGGCGAGCCCAAGGGCGTGTGCATCAGCCACCGCAACGCCCTGTCCTTCGTCCGCTGGGCCGTCGCCGAGACCGGGCTCACCGACGCGGACCTGCTCTCCAACCACGCCCCGTTCAACTTCGACCTGTCCGTCTTCGACCTGTACGGCGCCTTCCAGGCGGGCGCCTCCGTCTTCCTGATCCCCGAGGGCCTCGCCTACGACCCGGCCCAGCTCGGCGCGCTGCTGCGCGAGGAGCGGATCAGCGTCTGGTACTCGGTGCCGTCGGCGCTGGTCCTGATGATGCAGCGCGGCGACCTGCTGGTCGGCGACCCGCCCGAAGCGCTGCGCGTGTGCGTCTTCGCCGGCGAGCCCTTCCCGATCCAGCAGGTGCACGAGCTGCGCAAGGCGTGGCCGGACGTGCGGATGTTCAACTGGTACGGGCCGACCGAGACCAACGTGTGCACCAGCTACGAGGTCACCGAGCGGGACCTGGGCAGCACCCGCGCGCTGCCGATCGGCACGCCGGCCTCCGGCGACCGCATCCGGCTGCATCCGCCGCGGGCGCGCGAGGGCGAGATCGTGGTGAGCGGCCCCACGGTGATGCTCGGCTACTGGGGCCGCGAGCCGCAGCAGGGCCCGTACTTCACCGGGGACATCGGGCGGATGGGCCCGGACGGAATGCTGGAGTACGTGGGCCGGCGCGACCAGATGGTGAAGGTGCGCGGCCACCGGATCGAGCTCGGCGACGTCGAGTCCGTGGTCGCCGCGCACCCGCGGGTGCGGGCCGCGGCGTGCGTGGTGGTGGGCAGCGGCCTGGACGCGCGCATCCACGCCGTGGTGGTGCCCGAGGGCCCCAAGGCGCCGGGCCTGCTGGAACTCAAGCGCGACTGCGCCAGCCGGCTGCCGCTGTACATGGTGGTGGACGCGGTGCACGTCGTCGACGCGTTCCCGCTCACGGCGAACGGCAAGACGGACCGTCAGGCCCTGGTGGAGCGCATCACGGCCGTCGATCCGGGGTGACCTGCGATGTCCGCGGCCCTGGCGTTCCTGGGCCTCACCGACGACGAGGATCTACAGATGCCCGAACAACTCCGTTCCTCCCTTACCCTGCCTGACCAGGTCGACCTGCACACCTTCCGTTCGGTGATGGGGTCGCTGGCCACCGGCGTCAGCGTGGTCACCAGCGTCACCTCCGACGGCGAACCGCGCGGCCTGACGTGCAGCGCGGTGTGCAGCGTCTCGGCCTCCCCGCCGCTGCTGCTGGTGTGCGTCAAGCATCCCAGCGGCACGCTGGAGGCCATCCACGAGAGTTCCGTCTTCGCGGTGAACTTCCTGTCCTCCGGGATGGCCGAGACCGCCAGGACGTTCGCCTCGCCGGTGCCCGAGCGGTTCTCGGGCGTGGCCTGGAGCCCGGGCAAACGGATCGCCGCGCCGGTCCTCGACGCCAACGTGGCCACCGCCGAGTGCATCCTGACCAGCAGCTACCTGGCGGGCGACCACCAGATCCTGATCGGGCGCCTGGTGCACGGCGACGTCAGCACGACGCACACGCCGCTGGCCTACTGGCGGGCGTCGCCTCCCGCCTCCACTCCGGCCCCGACGACCCGGTCCTGGTCTTCAACGGCGACATCCTCACCGGCC
>NZ_JBFADM010000090.1:0-26146 GCF_040641355.1 Streptomyces sp. NPDC020996 | reverse complement strand
CCGGACACCCGAGGTCCCCGTGTTCGCCCGGCCGGGCGAACACGGGGCGAGGGTCGCGGGAACCCGTGCGCGGTCTTCCGATGGCCGCCCGAAGATCGCCCGAAGGGCGCCCGAAGGTCTCCCGGACGGCGCCAGTCGTCGCTGGTCAGATGCGAGCCGGCCTGCGGTCCCGTCCGCAGCATGCCGCCGTCCACGGTCCAGGACGCGCCGGTGCCGGTGACATACGACGCCTCGGGCCCGGCGAGGAACGTGATGACGGCGGCGACCTCGCGGGCGTCCCCGGGCCGCCCGAGCGGCACGCCGGGGCGGTGTTCGGTACGCACGTCGGTGTCCTCCTGGCCGGTCATCGGCGTGGCGATCTCGCCGCACGCCACGGCGTTGACGGTGATGCCGTGCTCGGCGAGTTCGAGCGCCATCACCTGGGCGAGCAGGCCGAGTCCGCCCTTGGCCGCGCAGTACGGCGCGGCGCTCACCCGCGGCTGGTGCTCGTGCACGGAGGTGACGTTGACGATCAGGCCGCCGTCGCCCTGCCGGATCATGTGCCGGGCCGCCTTCTGCCCGCCCAGGAAGGGACCGATCAGGTCCACCTCCAGCACCTCGCGCACGTCGTCGAGCGCCAGGCCGAGGAACGGCGTCATGGTGCCCGTACCGGCGTTGTCGACCAGGACGTCGACGCGGCCGAGCCGGTCGCACAGCTCGTCGACGACGTCCGCGGCGGCCGGCAGCCGGGGCAGGTCCGCGCGGGCCACCGCGGCCCGCCGCCCATGGGCGCGCACCTCCCGCGCCGTCTCCTCCGCCCTCCCTCGCGGTCGCTGTGCCAGGTGATGCCGACGTCCATCCCGGCCCGGGCCAGGCGCACCGCCGTGGCCCGGCCGATCCCCGAGTCGGCGCCGGTGATCACGGCGGCCTTGCTGCGGACGGGGTCGGTCATCACGGCCTCCTCGGGATCGCGGCAGGTGGCGAGGCATCGCAGTACCCGGGCGGACGGCAGGCAAACCGTGCAGGCCCGGCGCCGCTGGGGAACCCTGGAGGAGGACCGCGAGGAAGAAGGTGACGATGGACCCCGTCGAGGCACTGGAGCGGATCGCCTTCCTGCTGGAGCGCTCCCTGGCGCCGACGTACCGGGTGCGCGCCTTCCGCACCGCGGCCCGCGTGCTGACGTCGCTGCCCGGCGACGAGGTGCGCGAACGGGCCGCGAGCGGCTCGCTGGAGTCGCTCAGGGGCGTCGGCCCGAAGACCGCGCAGGTGGTGCGGGAGGCGCTGGCCGGGCAGGTGCCCGGCTATCTGCGGAAGCTGGAGGACGAGGCCGATGCCGAGGCGCCCCGCGGCGGGGGCGGCACGCGGCTGCGGGCGCTGCTGCGCGGGGACTGCCATCTGCACTCGGACTGGTCGGACGGCGGCAGCCCGATCGAGGAGATGGGCCGGACCGCGGCGGCGCTCGGGCACGAGTGGGCGGCCCTCACCGACCACTCGCCGCGGCTGACCGTGGCGCGCGGGCTGTCGGCCGAGCGGCTGCGCGAGCAGCTGGACGTGGTCGCGCGGCTGAACGCGACGTGGGCGCCGTTCCGGCTGCTCACCGGGATCGAGTGCGACATCCTCGAGGACGGCTCGCTGGACCAGGAGCCGGAACTGCTGGAGCGGCTCGACGTGGTGGTGGTGTCGGCGCACTCCAAGCTGCGCATGGACGCCCGCGCCATGACCCGCCGCCTGGTGCGGGCTGTGCGCGACGAGCACGCCGACGTCCTCGGCCACTGCACCGGAAGGCTGGTCACCGGACGGGGGCGGCCGGAGTCGCAGTTCGACGCCGACGAGGTGTTCGCCGCGTGCGCGGACAGCGGCACGGCCGTGGAGATCAACAGCCGGCCCGAACGGCTGGATCCGCCCCGGCGGCTGCTGCGCCGGGCCGTGGACGCGGGCGTGCTGTTCTCCGTCGACACCGACGCCCACGCGCCCGGCCAGCTGGACTGGCAGATCCTCGGCTGCGAGCGGGCCGAGGAGTGCGGGGTGCCGGCGGAGCGGGTGGTCACCACCTGGACCGCGAAGGAGCTGCTGGCCTGGACGCGGGAGGGGCGCACGCCCTCGGGAGTGCCGGTCCCGTGACGGGAGTGCCGGGCCCCTGACGTGGTACTCGTGCGCCCACCGAGGAAGGGAGCGGCATGGAGCGGGCAGCCGTGTTCGACATCGACGGGACGCTCGTCGACACCAACCATCTGCACGTGGTGACCTGGTGGGAGGCGTTCCGCCAGGCGGGGCACGGGGTGTCCATGCACGCCGTCCACCGGTCCGTGGGACTGAGCTCGGCGGACCTCGTCGCCCGGCTGCTCGGCGACGTACGCGACGAACGCGACGAACGCGACGAACGCGATGAGGAGCAGGAAGCGCGGCTCAGTGCCGCGCACAAGGTGCTGTACGGGCAGTACTACGACCGGCTGCCGCCGCTGCGGGACGCCGGCCGGCTGCTGCGGCACCTGCACCACAACGGCTGGAAGGTGGTCCTGGCGACCTCGGCGAGCGGTCCGGAACTGTCCGCGCTGCGCCGCGCGATCGACGCCGACGACGCGATCACCGCCATGGCCGGCGCCGACGACGTCGAACAGGGCAAACCGGCGCCCGAGCCCGTCGAACACGCCCTGGAGCTGGCCGGGGTGCCCGCCGAACGGGCCGTCTTCGTCGGCGACACCGTGTGGGACATGCAGGCCGGACGCCGCGCCGGCGTGCGCTGCCTCGGCGTCCTGTCCGGAGGCATCCCGCGCCACGCCCTGCGGGAGGCGGGAGCGGAGGCCGTCTACGACGACGTCGCCGACCTGCTGGCCCGGGTGAAGGACAGCCCGCTGGCCTGACCCGGCGGACAGGCACAGGTGACGCAGATCACCGCAAGCGGGGACAAGCCGGGGAACACCCGGCGGGGCTCCCCCGTTGAAGGGATCGTGGGTGCGGACGGGACAGTGTCCCCGGGCCTCACCATCCGCCCACAGGGACGATCGTTCGGCTGAAGCCCTGTGGAGCCTTTCGCCGAGAGGCGACCGCCGTGCGTGCCCACCCTTTGTCGGCCCCGACCGTGATCCCCCCGTCCGGTCGGGGCCCTTTCCGTCCGCCCGCGGCGGGCGGGACAGGCCGCCTGGCCGCCCGCGTGCGTCCCTCCCGGCCGGGTACTCGGCACGCCCCCCGTCACCGCAGGACCGGGGGAACAGCCGAAGGGAGCCGAAGGTGAGCAGCGCAGCGGGCAGCAGGATCGTCGTCACGGGCGCCACGGGCAACGTCGGCACCAGCGTGGTGCGTCTCCTCTCGGAGGACCCGGGGACGGAGTCCGTGCGGGGACTGGCCCGGCGGATCCCCGACTGGTCGCCGCCGAGGACGCAATGGTCGGCCGTCGACCTGGCCTCCGAACGGGCGGACCTGGTCGGGGAGTTCGCGGGAGCCGACGCGGTGGTGCACCTGGCGTGGGCGTTCCAGCCGACGCACGATCCGGCGACGACCTGGCGCCCGAACGTCCTCGGCTCCCTCCGCGTGTTCGACGCGGTGGCGGAGGCCGGCGTGCCGACGCTGGTGCACGCGTCCTCGGCCGGCGCGTACTCGCCGGGGCCCAAGGACCACGCGGTGGACGAGTCGTGGCCGACGCACGGCTGGCCGGACGCCGCTACTGCCGGGGAGAAGGCGTACCTGGAGCGCGCCCTGGACACGTTCGAGCGGGACCGTCCCGAGGTGCGGGTGGTCCGGATGCGGCCCGCGTTCCTCTTCAGGCGGGAGTCGGCGAGCGAGCAGCGCCGCATCTTCGGCGGCAAGTTCCTGCCGGGTCCGCTGACGTCCCGCGCTGCTGCCCTTCCTGCCCGACGTCCCCGGGCTGCGGGTACAGGCGCTGCACACCGACGACGCGGCCAAGGCGTACGTGCTGGCGCTGGGCTCGGACGCGCGGGGCGCCTTCAACCTGGCCGCCGAGCCCCCGGTCGGCGCGGAGCTGCTGGCCGAGATGCTCGGCTCGCGCCCGGTCCGGCTGCCGCGCGCCGCGGCCCGCTCGGCGATCGCCGCCGCGTGGGGCCTGCATCTGCTGCCGGCCTCGCCCCGTCTTTTCGACGCGGTGCTGCGGCTGCCGCTGATGGACTGCACGGCGCATGCCGAGCTGGGGTGGCATCCGGAGCGCACGGCGAGCGAGGTGCTGGAGGAGCTTCTGCAGGGTCTGCAACACGGCGAGGGCGCCCCTACGGAGCCACTCCGGGCCCGCAAGGCAAGCTGACCCCAGAACCGACCGCCCCGGCCCAGGCCCTGAAGCCCCGGCCCCGAAGCCTCGCCCCCACCGGGCGTGCCCTCCGAAGCCGGGCTACCGGGCAGGCACCGGTGCGGACGCCGCGCGGATAGCCCCTGCGGACGCCGGTCAGGCCGTGGGCTCGTCCGGAGTGGGGTGCTCCTCGTGGACGGTCGCCGAGCGCGGGCCGTCCTGACGGCCCGTTCCCGCCTCGTCGGTGTCCGGGAGGTCGGCGGCGGACTTCTGGTCGTCGGAGGCACCGGGTGCCACCTCCCACGGGTCCTCGCCCTCACGTGCCAGCTGGTCCGGCATGTCCCGCGGAACGGGTTCGCCGTCCTGCCCTGTGCTTCGCCGGTCGGCCACGGCACACCCCTTTCGTGTCGTCGGGCGCCCGGCGAGTACCTCCGCCGGTGACCGGTGAAACATCACTGAGCCGTGTGCATCGTGAAAGGCGCAGGCCGGGCGGTCTGGTGTGCGCGGGGTCCGGGGTGCCCGGGCCGGCCAGGGGTGGGCCGGCCCCCCTGACCGGCCCACCGTTGCGCGACCGGAGGCTCACCGCTTGCAGGTGGCCTCTTCACCGCCACCGGCGTCCGCCGTGCTGCCGACCGACACCGCGTAGGCGATTCCCTTGCCCACCTCGGGTGCGGGCGACCAGCCACCGGTGTTGAAGTCCACGTCGAGCAGCAGGTGCCGGTCCTTTTCGGTCTTGGTCCAGCAGGCACCTGCCACGGTGACGGACGCCGCCCCGGGGTCCGGGTCGTGCTCGATTTGCCAGCCTGCCGCGGCGGCTGCCTCGGTGTGGTGGGCGATGACGTCGGCGGGCTTGCCGGGGAAGGCGTACAGACGGTCCGCGTGCAGCCAGGGCTCTCCGGGGCTGTCGCCGTCGCATGCGGTGCTCACGCCCACGCTGCGGTAGTTGGCGGGTGCCGCGGCGCGGGCGGGCGCCGCGGCGAGCAGTGGCTGTGCGGCCAGCCGCTTGAGTTCGGCTTCCGTGTCGCGGCAGCCGCTGTCGCCGCCGATGACGGAGCATGCGCCCAGGAAGACGGCCGGCAGCAGGAGGGTCGCCGCCGGCCCGGCGCGGGTGAAAGCGGAGGATGGTGTGGGGGACAACGGTGCTCCTGGCAGTCGGGAATCCACGTCGGGAACTGGTGACCGGGCGCGGCCCCCGGATGCTTGATGTTCATCGACAGGATGCCGGTCAGGTACGTCACGAACACCCACAGCTCACTGCGGCGCGCGCTCCCGCAGTGCCGTGTGCCAGGCGGGGGCCGGGCCCTCGGGGGCGGGCTCGGGGCGGCGGCCGCCGCGCGTGAAGAAGTCCGCGAGGGGCAGGATCGCGGCGCCCACGGTCACCGCGTCCGGCCCGAGCCGGCCGAGGTCGATGGTGACCTTCTCGGCCGGGTGGCGCAGCGCGTAGGAGGCCGCGTAGCGTCGCACGGCGGGCAGGAACCGGGAGCCGAGCTGGAGGCCGGCCCAGCCGCCGATGAGGATGCGCTCGGGCTGGAAGAGGTTGATCAGGTCGGACAGGCCGGCTCCCAGGTACTCGGCGGTCTCCTCCAGGACCGCGAGGGCGACCGGGTCGGCCGCGGTGCCCTCGGGCGGATAGGCGGCCGTCAGCATCGCGGTCAGCGCGGTCTCCTCGTCGGCGCCCTGCGGCGGACGTCCGCCCTCCTCGCGCCACCGGTCCAGCAGCGACTCGGCGCCCGCGTAGGCCTCCAGGCAGCCGAGCGCGCCGCAGCGGCAGCGGCGCCCCCTGACCCGTACGGTCAGATGCCCCCACTCCACCGCGCGGCCCTGTTCCACCTCGGGCGTGACCAGGCAGGCGCCGACGCCGGAGCCGAACAGCACGACTACGGCGTTGCGCGCGCCGCGTCCGCCGCCGAACCACATCTCGGCCTGGCCGAGCGTCTGGGCGCCGTTGTCGATGAAGTACCGCACGCTGTCCGGGAGCGGGGAGCCCGCGCGCAGCAGGCTCTCCAGCGGGACGGCGTCCCAGCCGATGGTCTGCCCGTGCACCACGGCGCCGCGGTCGGCGGTGTGCTCGACGATGCCGGGGACGCCGATGCCGACGCCGAGGAGCCGCTCCGGGGCGATGCCGGCGGTGTCGAGTACCTCGGCGATGCCGTCGCGGATGTGGCCGACGATGACCTCAACCTCGTAGCGCCGCTGGGTGAGGGGGCGCTCGGCCCGGGCGAGTTCGGTGAGGGTGAGGTCGAACAGTTCGATGCGCACGCGCGTCTCGCCGACGTCGACGCCGATCATGTGGCCGCTGCCCGGCGCGACGCGCAGCAGGGTGCGCGGGCGGCCGCCGTCGGAGTCGACGCTGCCGGCCTCCTCGACCAGACCGTCGGCGACGAGGTCCGCGACCACGTTGCTGACCGAGCCGGAGCTGAGGCCGGTGGCCGGGCCCAGCTCGAAGCGGCTGAGGGGGCCGTCGAAGTAGAGCCGTTGCAGCACGGCTGTCCGGTTGGCCCGCCTGAGATCGCGTACCGTGCGCCCGTTCCGCCCCGCCATGTGGCTCCTTTCGAACCTTGCCCGACCCGCAACATACCCTTGGCCCGAGCCTGGCGCGATTTTCGCCCACCCCTTAGTTCACGCTGTGAATGAAGAGGCGTGCGGCGCCCCGGAAATCCGGTGGCCTCCACCTCCTCAGCCTGCCTACCCTTGGCCGGAACCTAGGACCCCTAGGTTTGCGTCGAGGCGCATCGAGACCAGGAGGCTTCCCCGTGCGATCACTCACCGAGCAGGAGATCCGCACCTCGTTCGTCAACTGCTCCAAGGGCGAGGCCAAGCGCGTGGCGGTCCCCCGCGACCTGGACCGACGCCCCTGGGCCGACCTGGACTTCCTGGGCTGGCGGGATCCGGGCGCGCCCGATCGCAGTTATCTGGTCACCGAGCGCGAGGGCCGGCTCGTCGGCCTCACACTGCGTTACCCGCCCTCGCAGCGGGGTTTTCTGCACCGCAGCATGTGTTCGCTGTGCCTGACCACCCACCCGGGCGGCGGCGTCTCGCTGATGACGGCCCGGAAGGCGGGCGCGGCGGGGCGCGAGGGCAACTCCGTCGGTGTGTACATGTGCACGGACCTCGCCTGCTCCCTCTACGTGCGGGGCAAGAAGGTCCCGGACAGCGGCGCCCGCTTCGAGGAGAGCCTCACCCTGGAGGAACAGATCGCCCGCACCAGGGACAACCTGTCCGCCTTCCTCGACAAGCTCTGCGCCTGACGGCCGTGCGGGGTGGGCCGCCCGCCACCGGTCCCGCAGCCGGCCGCTGCGACACGTGCGCGTGACAAGGCGCGTGGAGGACTGATTCAAGCCATCCGTGGACGGGGAAGAGGCCAAGGATGGGTGAGGTACGTGAGCTGACGGCGGCCCTGGTGCGCTTCGCTAAGCGGCGCCGGGACCCCGCGGTCGTCCAGGCGCTGCGGTCGGCGGCCGCGGCGTCGATCGCATACGTCGTCGCGCTCCGTCTGAGTCCCGAGCCCGCCCCGCTGACAGCGCCGCTGACCGCGCTGCTGGTCGTCCAGGTCACGCTGTACGCCACGCTCACCAACGGCATCCGCCGGGTCAACGCGGTGGTCGCCGGGGTGCTCGTCGCCATCGCCTTCAGTCTGCTGGTGGGCCTGACCTGGTGGAGTCTCGCCCTGCTGATCGTGGCCTCGCTGGCCGTGGGGCACCTGGTGCGGGTCGACGAGTACGTACCCGAGGTGGCGATCAGCGCGATGCTGGTGCTCGGGGTCACGACCGTCGGCAACACGGCCTGGGCCCGGGTGGTGGAGACCCTGATCGGCGCGGTCGTCGGGCTCGGCTGCAATCTGCTGCTCGCACCGCCGGTGTGGGTGGACGAGGCGGGTGAGTCGATCGAGGGCCTGGCGCGGCGGGTGCGGCGGCTGATGCTCCGGATGGGCGAGGAGGCCGCGGGCCGCACCCCCGTCGAACGGGTGACCGAGCGGCTGTACGAGGCACGCCGGCTGGACCACGACATCGCCGACGTGGACGCCGCCCTGCGGCAGGCCGAGGACAGTCTGCGGCTCAATCCGCGGGTGCGCGAGGGCGTGCTGCACCGGGTGGTGCTGCGGACCGGTCTGGACACGCTGGAGATCTGCACGGTGGTGCTGCGGGTGTTGGCGCGCACCTTCACCGACCTCGCCAAGGAGCGCGATCCCGATCCGCTGTTCTCGCCCCGCACGGGAGCCGCCGTGCAGGAACTGCTGTCCGAGATCGCCGACGCGGTGGTCAGCTTCGCAGTGCTCGTCACCACCGACGTCAGCGCGAGCGCCGAGTCCGCGGAGGAACGGCTCACCGCCGAGCTGCGCCAAGCGGCGGCCACCCGCGACGAACTGGCCCAGCTGCTGCTGGCGGAGGTCCAGCGCGACGCGGGCCAGTGGCAGCTGCACGGTGCCGTGCTGACCGAGGTCAACCGCATCCTGGACGAGATGGACACCGAGCACCGTTCACGCAGGCTGCTGGAGGAGCTGGACCGTGCGACCCGCGAGCAGCGCGCCCGCCTGCCGCGGCTCAGCCGGGTGCGGGAAAGCCTGCGGATCGGGGAGCGGCTGCGCAGGAACCGCTCTGCCGCCGCGCGCCGTCCCAGGTGACGAGGTCACCGGAGACGAGGGGCGGCGCATGACGGACAGCACGGTGCGGATCGACGGGAACACCCTGCGGCTGCCGGGCGGTGTGGCGGTGCGCTTCGTGCGCACGCTGCGCCTGCCGGAGACTGGCACCCATCCGCTGCCGCCGGGGCTGGGCGAGTTCCCGGTCCGGCGGGTGGCGGACTACGCGGACACGGTGCCCGAGCAGTGGCGCGCGCGGGGCGGTGTGATGCTCCCGGTGTATCTGCGCGAGGCGATGTGGCTGAGCTTCTCGGGTACGACGGAGCCGGCCGCGCTGCAGGTCGGCGTGGGCAAGGTGTGCGCGGTCTCGGGCAGGCCCTGGAGCGACCGGCTGGTGCGTGAGCCGCAGAACTATCTGGTGCTGCCGCGCCAGCCGTGGCTGGACGGCATCAACTCCGGCAAGGGCACCGTCCGCCAGTTCGTGGCGGTGCCGCTGGGCGTGGGCGCGACCGTCGAGGGTCAGGTGACCGGCGAGGAGGTGTGGGGCGGTGTGCAGCTGCAGTCCTTCGCGCTGAAGGAGGGGAAGCTGGCCGAGTGGCGGGCGGAGCAGCGGCGGCGGGCCGAGCAGGCGCGGGCCATGATGCCGCCGTCGGCGTCGGGCGGCTTCGGCGCGGCGATGCCGATGGCCGCCCCGGCCGCGCCGGGCGCGATGCCGGCGCCCGCCATGGCGGGTGCCCCGCGCGCCGCGGCGGCGATGGGGCTGGGCGTCGGCGGTTCGATGCGCCAGGAGGTCTACCGGGACGACCGGCCGCTGCGGGACTGGGCCGAGGAGCCCGCCGGGCGGGTGTTCGTGCATCTGGTCACGCCGCCGGAGTGGCGCCGCATCACCGGAGAGGCCCCGCCGCCGTCGCCGGTGGACCGCGCGGCGTACACCCGGGCGGGCCTGCCCTGGTTCGACTACTACGACCAGGACGCGGCGGACCTCGCCCCGACGGACACGCTGCAGGCGGTCAAGCCGGTGGGCGACTGGATCGGGGACGACCACGAGCCCTGGCAGGCCCCCTCCCCGCACCAGGTGCAGCCCCTCGGCGACGCGCCGGGCAAGCCGGTCGAGGACGGCGACTGGTAGCCCCCTCACGGACCTCGGGCCGAGCCACGCCGAGCGGCCACACGCCCACACCTCACGGCGAAGCCCACGGCCCGGCCCCGCGGTCGGCCGCCCGCGCCGGCGCCCGCGAGCAGGCCCGCGCACGGCGCGCGCGGCGGCGAAGCAGCCTGCTCGCAGCGGAACGCTGTCTGCGCACCGACGCCTCACGGCGGAGCCCACGACCCAGCTCCGCCGTAAGACGCACAAGTCGGCGCGCTGAGCCACATCGGCGATGCCTACGCCTCGGGACCACCGACAGCACCACCCGCACACGGCGCCCGCGGCGCCAAACGCCCTGCTCACAGCGGCACGCGAAAAACCGCCGTCTGCGCGCCGACACCTCACCACGGAGCCCACAGCCCAGCCCCACGGCAGGCCGCCCGCGCCGACGCCCGCGAGCAGGCCCGCACACGGCGCCCGCGGCAGCGAAGCCGCGTGCTCACAGCGGCACGCAGCGGAACGCTGTCTGCGCACCGACGCCTCACGGCGGAGCCCACGACCCAGCTCCGCCGTAAGACGCACAAGTCGGCGCGCTGAGCCACATCGGCGATGCCTACGCCTCGGGACCACCGACAGCACCACCCGCACACGGCGCCCGCGGCGCCAAACGCCCTGCTCACAGCGGCAGGCGAAAAACCGCCGTCTGCGCGCCGACACCTCACCACGGAGCCCACGGCCCAGCCCCACGGCAGGCCGCCCGCGCCGACGCCCGCGAGCAGGCCCGCACACGGCGCCCGCGGCAGCGAAGCCGTGTGCTCACAGCGGCACGCGCGGAGGGCTGTTGTTTGCGTGGGCCGGGTGGTCCGGGCGAAGGTGGCTGTCACGACCGGGGCGACCGATCACCTGAGGTGAACGATGGGCAGTGGGACACGAGCGGCGGGCGGCGGCTGGAGCAGGCGCCGTCTCGTCGGCGTTCTCGCCGGAGCGGCCGCGGCGACGGCACTCCCCGCACCCGCGCCCGCACGGGCACCCGCACCCGCATCCGCGGGGAGCACCCCGTCGGCCCCGGACGCGGCCGGGCCGCCGACCGCCGACCGGCCCTCCGAACGGCGGCCGGCACGCGAGCCCTCCGGCCCGCGCCCGCTCTACCTCGGCACCTACACCTCCGTCGACGGCGGCGGCAAGGGCATCGGCCTGGCGGTCTACGATCCCGCGACCGGCGCGATCACCGGGACCGGGACCCTCACCGGCGTCCCGGATCCGTCGTACCTCGCCGTGCACCCGGACGGCCGGACGCTGTACGCGGTCGACGAGCGCGCGGACGGCGCGGTGACCGCCGTACGCCTCGCCGACCGCCGGATCCTGGGCAGCCGGAGCACCGGCGGGGCCGGCCCCTGCCACCTCTCCGTGCATCCGAGCGGCAACTGGCTGCTGAGCGCGAACTACGCCTCCGGCAGCGTCGCCGTGCATCCGGTCGGCGCCTCCGGCGCGCTCGGCGAGCGCACCGACCTGGTGACGCACTCCAGCCCGGCGCCCGGCCCCGGTCAGCGGGGGCCGCACGCCCACCAGGTCGTCACGAGCCCGGACGGCGGCCATGTGCTCGCCGTCGACCTGGGCACCGACACCGTCTACAGCTACCGGCTGGACCCGCGCACCGGCCGGCTCACGGAGGCGGCGCGGGCGCGGACCCGGCCCGGCGCCGGGCCGCGCCACCTGACCTTCCACCCTGGTGGCCGGTACGCCTACCTGGCCAACGAGGTCGACGACACGGTCACGGTCTGCGCCTACGACCGGGCAGACGGCCGTCTGACGATCGGCGAGCCGCAGTCCACGGGGTCGGGCGCGGGCGCCAACTACCCGGCGCAGATCCTGGTGACGTCCGACGGCGCGTACGCCTATCTGGCCAACCGCGGCCACGACAGCATCGCGCGCTACGCGGTGGAGGCCGACGGCGCGCGGCTGCGTCTGCTGGGCACGGTGCCGGTGGCCGGCGAGTTCCCGCGGCAGATCGCCTTCTCGCCGGACGGGACGCTGCTGTTCGCGGCGAACCAGCGGTCCGGTACGGTCAGCGTCTTCCACGTGGACGCCGGCACCGGCGAACTGCGCCTGGCCGGGCGGCCGTTCGCGTCGCCCGTCGCCGTCTGCGCACTGCCGCTGTAGGCGTTCTCCGTTCAGGGTGCGAGGACGCCCAGCAGCGCCCGCGCGCACAGGTCGCGGACCTGTTGCCGGGTCAGGTCCGAGCCGCGCAGCCACTCCAGGCAGACGGCTGTGGTGAACGCCAGCCAGCCCCGGACGGCGAGCCGCAGGTCGGGGCGGGCCTGCGCGACCGGCCCCAGCTCGGGGTCCTCCGCCAGCGCGGCGAGGATCTGCCGTTCCTGCGCGGCCAGTGACCGCTGGTAGACCCTGCGCACGGCCTGGTCCCCGGCCGCGTCCGCGCGGTGGAAGGCGCGGAAGCCGTGCGCGTGCGCCTCGACGTACTCGAGGAAGGTGTCCAGGCCCGCCGCGAGCTGGTCACGTGCCGGAACCCCGGGGACGGCCGCGGTCATGCGCAGCATCCGCTCGCTCTCGCGCTCCACGACCGCCGCGAAGAAGTCCCGTTTGGTCGGGAAGTAGTGGTAGAGCAGCCCCCGCGAGACGCCGGCGATCTCGGCGACCTGCTCGATCCACACGTCGTCGTACGGGCTCTCCGAGAACAGCCGCGCCCCCACCGCCAGCAGCTGTTCCCGGCGTTCCTCGGTGGTGAGCCGGCGACGCGCGCGCTCGCCCTGGTTCGCGGCCATGTCCGCACCTTACTTGACGCCGGTTCAACAGCCGGACCAGACTGGGACGCGCTATTGAACCCACGTACAACACGCTCGGCATGCCGCTGCAGCAAGGGAGATCGCGTCATGGCGGAGACGACGGCCGGGGCCGCGACCGGGACCGGGGCCGACCTCCCCCGGGGCTTCCGCAGCGCGGAGCAGGGCTGGCCCGAGCTGCACCGGATCCCGCGTCCGCCGTACCGGCTGCCGCTGCTCGGCGACGTGCTGGGCGCCAGCGGGAGCGCGCCCCTGCAGAACGCCGTGCGGCGCGGCCGGCAGTTGGGGCCGGTCTTCCGGCTGGCGGCCTTCGGCCGGGAGTTCGTGTTCGTGTGGGGTGCCGGTCTCGTGGCCGACATGGCGGACGAGTCGCGGTTCGCCAAGCACGTCGGCCTGGGCGTCGCCAATCTGCGGCCGGTCGCCGGGGACGGGCTGTTCACCGCGTACAACCACGAGCCGAACTGGCAGCTGGCCCACGACGTCCTCGCGCCGGGCTTCAGCCGGGAGGCGATGGCGGCCTACCACCCGATGATGCTGGACGTGGCCGGCCGGCTCACCGACCACTGGGACCGCGAACTGGCGGCGGGCCGGGCGGTGGACGTGCCCGGCGACATGACCAAGCTGACGCTGGAGACCATCGCGCGCACCGGCTTCGGGCACGACTTCGGCTCCTTCGAGCGCGCCCGGCCGCATCCCTTCCTGACCGCGATGGTGGGCGCGCTCAGCCACGCCCAGCGCCTGAACACCGTGCCCTTCCCGCGCCTGCTGCGGCGCGCGGCCCGGCGCAACGAGGCCGACATCGCCCTCCTCGACCACACCGTCGACGAACTCGTCCGGGCCCGCCGCGCGTCGAGCGGGGACGGGGACCTGCTGGACCGGATGCTGGACACGGCCCACCCCGAGACCGGGGAGCGGCTGTCGGACCGGAACGTGCGCCGCCAGGTCATCACCTTCCTGGTGGCCGGCCACGAGACGACGTCGGGCGCGCTGTCCTTCGCCCTGCACTACCTCTCCCGCCATCCCGAGGTCGCGGCCCGCGCCCGCGCCGAGGTGGACGCCGTCTGGGGTGACACGGCGGTGCCCGGCTACGAACAGGTGGCCAAGCTGCGGTACGTGCGCCGGGTGCTGGACGAGGCGCTGCGGCTGTGGCCGACGGCGCCGGCGTTCGCCCGGGAGGCGCGGTGCGACACGGTGCTGGACGGCGTCCATCCGATGCGCCGTGGAGCGTGGGCGCTGATCCTCACGCCGATGCTGCACCGGGACCCGGCGGCCTGGGGCCCGGACGCCGAACGGTTCGACCCGGACCGCTTCGACCCGAAGGCCGTACGGTCCAGGCCCCCGCACGTCTTCAAGCCGTTCGGCACGGGTGCGCGGGCGTGCATCGGCCGGCAGTTCGCGCTGCACGAGGCCACGCTGGTGCTCGGTCTGCTGTTGCGCCGCTACCTGCTCGTCCCCGACCCGGCCTACCGGCTGCGGGTGACCGAGCGGCTCACGCTGATGCCGGACGGGCTGCGGCTGCACCTGGAGCGGCGCGCGGCCGACGCCCCGGTCCGGCCGGCCCCGCCGGCGCCGGGCGCCCAGGACCTGCCGTCAGCGCCGCGCTGTCCAGTGCGCGGGGCGGGCGACTGACTCCGGCAGCCGGGTGCCGGCGCCGCCGCGGGCCGCGTCGAGCTGCGGCTGGGTGAGGAAGAAGGCGCCGGTCAGGTCGGCGTCCGTGAGGTCGGTGTCGCGCAGGTCGGCGCCGATCAGATCCGCGCCGCGCAGGTCGGCTCCGGTCAGGTCGGCGGCTATCAGGTAGGCGCCGCGCAGGTTCGCGCCGCGCAGGTCGGCGCCCTTGAGGCGGGCGCCGATGAGGTCCGCGCCGCGGCGGTCCTTGCGACGGCCGCGGGTGCCGGCCCGCACCAGTTCGCTGGCCCTGAGCAGCAGCACGTCGACCTCCCGCCGATGCGCGGCGACGTCCAGCTCCGCCAGTTCCTCCGGACCGCGGCGAGTGAGCCGCTCGGTGCCGTCGAGCATCCGGCGCAGCTCGGCGTGGACCGGGCGGGCGGCGGGCAGGGTGAGCGCCTCGGTGAGGTACCACAGCAGTTCGTGCAGTTGCCGGACGACCGGGAAGACCTCGAACATGCGCCGGGCGTGCTCGCGCGACCCCGTGCGCCAGTCCTGCCCGGCGAAGGTGACCTGCGAGACCTTCTGCCCGGCGCCGAAGCAGTCGTAGACCGTGCAGCCGGTGAAGCCCTCCTGCCGCAGCCGGGCGTGGATGCCGCAGCGGTGGTCCTCGCGCAGGTGCGAACAGGGACGCCCGGCCTCCTTGTCGACCGCGAAGTCCGCGGAGGCGGCGAAGGGCAGGGCGACGCAGCACAACCCGAAACAGCGCCCGCAGTCACCGCGCAGGCCGGACGGTTCCGGCGTTCGATCTCGCATGCCGCCCACCCTATCCAGCGGCGCGCCCGCCCCCGGCCACGAGGAACAGCCACCTCACCGACGGATCCCCACCGTTCGGAGGGCCTCCTCATACGGCGGAAGACAAGCTCGGACATCACAGGTACGAGCCCCTTTCCGGCGGGAGCCCGACGCATCGAGGAGACAGAGCATGTGCAGCCACCCGCCGACGTGCCCCACCGCGGACAGTCCCGGCCGCCACACCGCCGCGGTCGTCTCCGCCCACCCCGAACAGGGCTGGAGCCTGCTGTGCAACGGCACCGTGGTCTTCGACGACACCGGTGAGCTCCTCCCGGACGGACGGGTGGTGGAGCCACACCGGCCGGGCGGACCACACCGGCCGGGCGGACCGCACCGGCCGCCGGCCGCCGTGGCCGCCTGACCTGGTCCGGGCTGCCGACGACGGGCCAGGGCCTGCCCTGCGGCCGCCGCGACCGCTAGCGGGCGAACAGTTCGAACGCCACGGCCGGCCTGCCGCCGAACTTCTCCCCCGCCGCCGCGGCGTGCCCGGTCAGGAAGTCACGGGCGTACGTCTCGGGGTCCTCGTCGGTCAAGGCCTCTATGTAGGTGCGGTGTTCGAGCAGCGACGCCACCGCCCGCTCCAGGCCGGGCGACGCCTCCACGGCGTGCGTGGGCGAGGCGGAACCGGCGACGGCGACCCAGCGGACGCCGTTCCACGGCGGCAGGCCCTGCCGGGTGAGTTCGGGGAAGATCCACCGGTTGCCGGCGTCCGCGGCCGCGTCCAGGGTGGCGCGTCCGACGGCGACGTGGTCCGGGGTGTTCCAGGCGACGCCTCCCCAGGTGTCGCGGTGGTTGAGCGTGATCACCAGCTCGGGCCGGTGCCGGCGGATCGCGGCGGCGATGTCGCGTCGCAGCGCGAGGCCGTACTCGATCACACCGTCCCGATGGCCGAGGAACTCCACCGACGACACGCCGACCACCGCGGCGCTCGCGCGCTGCTCCCGCTCGCGCAGCGGGCCGCACGTCTCCGGGTCCAGCGAGTCGATGCCGGCCTCGCCGCGGGTCGCCAGCACGTAGGCGACCTCGCGGCCCTCGTCGGTCCAGGCGGCGATCGCGGCGGCACACCCGTACTCGAGGTCGTCGGGGTGGGCCACCACGGCCAGCGCGCGCCGCCAGTCGGTCGGCATGGGCTGCAGGGGCGTGTTCTCCGGCTCCGTCATGCCCGCAGACTAATCCCGGCCGCCCGTCGGCTCACACCTCGTCACGGGCGAGCGCGAGCAGGCGGTCCAACACCCGCGGGCCCCCGGCCCGCACGCCGTCGTGCTCGAACTCGTCCGTCACCCAGGTGCGCAGGCCCCGGACGGCGCGGGCGGTGCGCAGCGAGTGGGCCGTGTCGACGTACATGTCGTCGTGGTAGACGGCCGCCGCGACCGGGACGTCGTTGACGGCGAGGCGGGCCGGGTCGTACAGGGGGCGCCAGTCGGTGCGGGCGGCGAGGAGGTCGGCGGTCTCGCGCAGCGGGCGCAGCGCCGGGTCGCAGTCGAACGTCCAGGGGTGGACCGACTCGCCGGTGAACAGCAGCGGATCGTCGCCCGAGAGGGCCTTGGCCGCGTCGAACTGCGGGAACTCGGCCCGCACCCGCTCGGCGGACCAGGCGGTGGGGCGGTCGTCCTGGCCGTAGATCGCCTCGTGGACGAGGGCGTACAGGGGGTGGCCCGCATACGACAGCAGGCCCTGGGCCTCTTCCTGGAAGGCGTCGGACAGCGCGGTGCCGCTCGGGGTGCGGACGAAGGCGTGCTCCAGCAGGTAGTGCAGGCGGTGGCTGCCCTCGCCGCCGCCGAGGAGGATGCCGAGGGACTGGAACGCCTCGACGGTGAGCCGGTAGCCGTTCGGCAGGGTCACCTCGTGGGTGAGGAGGTGGTCGGCGATGCGGCGGGCGCGTTCGACGTCCTGCGGGTAGCGGGCGTAGTGGGCGGTGACCTTGCGTTCGATGCGGGGGTAGGCGGCGCGGTAGACGTCGTCGGCGTGCGCGTCGAGGGACGGCAGGCCGCCCGTGATCAGGGCGGCGGTCAGGCCCTCGGGCGCGTGGGAGAGGTAGCTGACCGTGCAGAATCCGCCGAAGCTCTGGCCGAGGACGGTCCAGGGGGCCCCGCCGGTGACCTCGGCGCGGATCGCCTCGCAGTCGCGGACGATCGCGTCGGCGCGGAAGAGGGCGAGGTAGTCGGCCTGCGCGGCGGGCCCGCCGCGCAGCGGGAGCGTCTGGCGGTTGGCGGGCGTGGAGTGGCCGGTGCCGCGCTGGTCGAGCAGCAGCACCCGGTACTCCTGCAGCGCGCGCCCGAGCCACGCCTGCTTCCCGACGAAACGGTTCGCCCCGAAGCCCGGGCCGCCTTGCAGGTAGACCAGCCAGGGCAGTTCCCGGTGCGCCTGGTCGCTCGCGACGACCTCGCGGGCGTAGAGCTCGATCGTCTCTCCCGCCGGGTCGTCGTGGTCGAGGGGCACGGTGAAGTGGCGGTCGGTCAGGACGACGCCGGGCTGGCGGTACGTGACGGTCAACGGGTCTCCCGGGACGGACGGATGGCGGACCGTGTCCCAGTCCAGCACATGCCCGTCCGGCCACCACCACCCGGGATCATGACATCGTGGCGAGCACCCGTTCAGCGGGCGGACAGGCTGGAGCGCCTGACGACCAGCTCCGGCTGGAGCACCACGCGCCGGTGCTCGTGCCGTCTGCCGTCCGCCTCGGTCTCCTCCAGCAGCAGTTCCGCGGCCATCGCGCCCATGGTGACGGCGGGCTGCCGCACGGAGGTGAGCGGGACGGCCGCGGCGGCGGCGAACTCGATGTCGTCGTAGCCGACGATGGCGAGGTCGTCGGGAACCTTTATGCCGGCCGCGTACATGGCCTGCAGGACGCCGAGGGCGAGCAGGTCGTTGGCGCAGAACACGGCGGTCGGGCGGTCGGCGAGGCCGAGCAGGCGGGCGCCGGCGTCACGGCCGGCGGCGACGTCGAGGCGTTCGGTGGGCAGTTCGCGCAGGCACTCGGGGCCGAGGCCGGCCTCGGCCAGGGCGTTGAGTGCGCCGGTGCGGCGGTCGCGCACCTGGTTGAGGCCGGGCGGGCCGCTGACGTACGCGATGGAGCGGTGCCCGGCATCGATGAGATGGCGTACGGCCAGCGCGCCGCCGGCCACGTCGTCGACGCTGACCGAGCACTCGGTGGCGCCCTCGGCGACCCGGTCGACGAGGACGAAGGGGATGTTGTGCCGCCGGAAGGTCTCGATGTTCCGGCCGGTGGCGTCGGCGGGCGTCAGCAGCACGCCGCGCACCCGCTGTTCGGCGAAGAGGGAGAGGTACTCCGCCTCCTCGCCGGCGCTCTGGGCGCTGTTGCAGACCATGACGCCGAGCCCGGCCTCGCGGGCGGCGCGCTCGGCTCCGCGCGCCACGTCGACGAAGAACGGGTTGCCCATGTCCAGGACGAGCAGTCCCATGATCCGGCTGCGGCCCGCGCGCAGCTGCCGCGCGGACTCGCTGCGGACGTAGCCGAGCCGGTCTATCGCGGACAGGACGCGCGCCCGGGTCTCGGCGGCGACCGTGTCCGGACGGTTGATGACGTTCGAGACCGTGCCGACGGAGACTCCGGCGGCGCGGGCGACGTCCTTGATACCCACCGACTGGGCCATCAGGCAGGGACCTCCTCAGAAGCGTGGGAGGGCGGGAAGGCCCTCACACTACCGTCAACGCCGCGCACGTCAGCCCCGGTCACGCGGGCAGGGCGAAGTCGACGACGTGGAGCGCCGAGGGCGTGGTGCCGCTCGACTTCTCCTGGTACATGAACGACAGGACGCCGTCCTGCCTCACCCGCGTCTCGTCGACGACGACCTCGCCGAAGGCGTTCAGCCCGGCGCCGTCGTACAGCAGCGCCCAGTCGGTGTACCCGGAGGACTTCGACGCGCCCGCGATCCGGCCGTAGGGGAGGATCGCGTAGGCGTTGTCGTACCGGTCCAGGACCAGCTTGGTGCGCTGGCTGGAGTTCAGCGGGACCGGGATCTCGGTCTTCTGCCAGCTGCCGGAGGCGTTCTTGCGGAGGTGGAAGGCGCGGCCGTGGGCGGTGCGGTCGGCGACGTAGTCGGTGGTGCACTGGCCGAAGCGGCCGGGGACGTAGCTGATGATCGCGTGCGGGAGCCCGGCGGAGTCGGTCGTCTGGCTCTCCTGGTTCATCAGGGAGTGGTCGGGGTTCAGGGGGTCGACGACCAGTCCGCCGTCGGTGACGGAGACGGTGTCGGAGGTGCCGGTGGCGGCGACGAGTGCTCCGGCGTCGTTGCGCCAGGTGCGGCCGCGGTCGGTGGAGTACACGTAGCCGGTGTCGTGGTTGGTGATGCCGCCTCCGCTGCACATCACGGCGGCGTTCTGCTCGCGCCAGGTGAAGAAGGCGTGCAGGCGGCCGGCCGTGTCGTAGTCGATGCCGTGCAGGTACATGTTGCGGGCGGTGCTGGAGCCGTGCGCGCTGGTGTAGGTGCCGGTGGAGGCGCTCCACTCCCCCAGCGCGGTCCAGCGTGAACCGTCGTACTCGGCGAGGGCGTTGCGGCCGTTGCCGGAGACTCCCGCCCGGTAGCTGAGCTGCAGCCGGCCCTCGGGCGTGGCGATGAACTGTGGATAGGTGAACTGGGAGGTGAGCGCCAGACCGTCCAGCGTGGTCTGCACGGCGCCGAAGGCGGACGCGGTCCAGGCGGTGGTCGCGGGACTGTCGAGCAGACCGGCCGCCGACTTCACGTAGAAGAAGCCGTCGCTGTGCGAGTCCATGTTCAGGTGCAGTCGGCCGTCGGCCCGGGAGACGCCCATGGAGATGACGTTGTGGGAGTCGTCGCTCTTGAGCCGGTGGGGCAGCGTGACGGTCGACCAGGTCGTGCCGGCCACCGCGCGGCGCGCGACGACGGCGTCGCGGCCGGCGGTGTACCAGGCGGCGTACTGGTAGCCCTGGTAGGTCAACAGGCCGTTCTTCTGGAACGAGTTGTTGTTGACCAGCCCGTCGTAGGAGACGAAGTAGACGGCCGTGGCGTCGAGCAGGGTGCTGCCCTTCTTGGTCACCGAGGGGCCCGGGGATGCGGCCCGTGCGATGCCCGGTGCGGTCATCGCGGCCAGGACGGCGGACGCGAGCACGGTACGTCTTCTCATGACTGCGGCTCCTGAGAGGGGGGTCAGGACTTCGGAGCAGGACTTTCGAGCAGGATTTCCGAGCAGGATTTCCGAGCGGGATTTCCGAGCGGGACTTTCGACTTTCTAACGGGAGTTACGAGGAGAACTTTCGAGCGGGACTTTCGGATCAGGCGAGGTGGAAGACCTCGGTGAGGGGTTTCATCGCCTCGTCGGGTCTGGCGCCGTCCAGCGATTCGAAGAACGGCGCCATCTCCGCCTGCCAGCGGGCGTTGACGTCGGTGGCCTCCATGCCGGCCTGGGCGGCGGCGAAGTCCTCGGTCTCCAGGTAGCCGACGAGCAGGCCGTCCTCACGCAGGAAGAGCGAGTAGTTGTGCCAGCCGGTCCGGCTGAGAGCGTCGAGCATCTCCGGCCACACGGCGGCGTGCCGCTCGCGGTACTCGTCGAGGCGGTCCGCCCGGACCTTCAGCAGGAAGCACACGCGCTGCATCAACACCCCTTGGACTGTCAGAAGTTGAACTGGTCGATGTTCTTGGCGTCGAACACGGTCGGCTTGCCGAGGTTGATCACGCCGTCCTTGCCGATGGTGTACTCGGTGTCGCCGGCCTTGAAGGTCTCACCCTCCTTGCCGGTGATCTGGCCGGAGACCAGCGCGACCGCGGTGCGGGCGGCGAGGTCGCCGAGCTTCGCCGGGTCCCACAGCTCGAAGGCGTCGACGGTGCCGTTCTTGACGTACTTGCGCATGTCGTTGGGGGTGCCGAGGCCGGTCAGCTTGACCTTGCCCTTGTACTTGGAGCCGGACAGGTACTGGGCGGCGGCCTTGATGCCGACGGTGGTCGGGGAGATGATCCCCTTCAGGTTCGGGTACTGCTGGAGCAGGCCCTGGGTCTGCTGGAAGGACTGCTGGGCGTCGTCGTTGCCGTAAGCGATCTTGACGAGCTTGATGTTCTTGTACTTGGGGTCCTTCAGCTCGTCCTTCATGTAGCCGATCCAGGTGTTCTGGTTCGTCGCCGTCTGCGCGGCGGAGAGGATCGCTATCTCGCCCTTGTAGCCGATCTGCTCGGCCAGCAGCTGCACCTCGGTACGGCCCAGGTCCTCGGCGGACGCCTGCGACACGAAGGCGTTGCGGCAGTCGGGCTTGGTGTCGGAGTCGTAGGTGACGACCTTGATGCCGTTGCTCATGGCCTGCTTCAGGGCGGTGCACAGGGCGCCCGGGTCCTGCGCGGAGACGGCCATCGCGTTCACCTGCTGCTGGGTGAGCGTGTTGACGTAGCTGACCTGGCCGCTGGTGTCGGTGGCGCTGGCCGGGCCGACCTCCTTGTACTTCTCGCCCAGTTCCGTCAGCGCCTTCTCGCCGCCCTTGTCGGCGGAGGTGAAGTACGGGTTGTTGACCTGCTTGGGCAGGAAGCCGACGGTCAGGCCCTTCTTGAGGGCGGCGTTCGGGTTCGCCTTGCCGGCGCTGGCGGCGGAACCGGTGTCGTCCTTGACGTCGTTCTTGGTGGTGCCGCCGCAGGCGGTGGCGGCCAGGGCGAGGGAGGTGACGGCGGCGAGGGCCGCACAGGTACGGCGGATCGACGACTTGCGCATGGATGAGGTTCCTTTACGAGGGTGAGCGGGGGTTACGACGTCGTGGTCGAGGCGGCGGCTCTGCGGCCCGCCCTCGCGACGGAGATCTGGCGCGCGACCCGGGGGCCGAGCACCGAGACGACGAGCAGCACGCCGGTGACGACGGTCTGCGACTGGGCGGATACGTTGGACAGGCTCATCACGTTCTGCAGTGAGCCGAGCAGGAAGACTCCCGCGATGGCGCCGCCGAGCGTTCCCTTGCCGCCGTCGAAGTCGATCCCGCCGAGCAGGACGGCGGCGACGACGGACAGTTCGAGCCCGGTGGCGTTGTCGTAGCGGGCGCTGGCGTAGTGCAGCGCCCAGAAGATGCCGGTGAGGGAGGCCATCAGGCCGGTCACCGTGAACAGGATCAGCTTCTGCCGCCGGACGCGGATGCCGGCGAAGCGCGCGGCCTCCTCGCTGGCGCCGATGGCGAACAGCGACCGGCCGAACGGCGTGGCGTGCAGGGCGATCACGGCGATCACCAGCAGTACCAGGAAGGGCAGGAGCGCCTGCGGGACGAAGGTGTCGCCGATGCGTCCGGCCGCGAAGTCGAGGTACTGGGTGGGGAAGTCGGTCACCGCGTTCGAGCCGAGGATGATCTGCGCGATGCCCCGGTAGGCGGCGAGCGTGCCGATGGTGACGGCGAGCGAGGGCAGGCCCAGGCGGGTCACGAGCAGGCCGTTGACCAGACCGCACACCACGCCGAGCAGCAGGCACAGCGGGATGATCGTCTCGATGGACATGCCCTCGTTCCACAGCTTGCCCATCACCGCGCCCGACAGGCCGGCCGTGGAGGCGACGGACAGGTCGATCTCACCGGCGACGACGAGCAGCGTCATCGGCAGCGCGATCAGCGCGATCGGCAGGGTGTTGCCGATGAGGAAGGACAGGTTGAGGGCGTTGCCGAAGCCGTCGACGAAGCCGAAGGACAGCAGCAGCAGGACGATCAGGAGCGCGCCGACGACCGTGTCCCAGCGGACCGCGCGCGTCAGGGAGTCAGGCATGGCGGGCGTTCCTCTTCTTCAGGGCGGTGGCCACGCGCAGCGCGACGATCCGGTCGACCGCGATGGCGAGGATGAGCAGGATGCCGTTGATGGCGAGCACCCAGACGGAGCTGACGCCGAGGGCGGGCAGCACGCTGTTGATCGAGGTCAGCAGCAGGGCGCCGAGCGCCGCGCCGTAGACGCTGCCGGAGCCGCCGGTGAAGACGACGCCGCCGACCACCACCGCGCTGACGACGGTGAGTTCGTAGCCGCTGCCGGTCCCGGAGTCGACGTTGCCGAAGCGGGCCAGGTACATGGCGCCGGCGAGACCGGCGAGGCCACCGCAGAAGGTGTAGGCGGCCAGGATCCGCTTGCGGACGGGGATACCGGCCAGACGGGCGGCCTCCGGGTTGGAGCCGAGCGCGTACAGCTCGCGGCCGCTGCCGAAGTGCTTGAGGTAGTACGCCGTGGCCACCAGCACCGCCAGCGCGATCATGGCCAGCCAGGGCACCGCGGAGATGCCGCCGGAGCCGAAGTCCACGAAGGAGCCGGGCAGGTCGGCCGCGGTGATCTGGCGGGAGCCGACCCAGATGGAGTCGACGCCGCGGATGATGTAGAGCGTGCCGAGGGTGACGACGAGCGCGGGCACCTGGCCGAGGCTGACGAGCAGGCCGTTGAGCAGTCCGCAGCCGACGCCGAGCAGCGCGGCCAGCACGACAGCCACCACGGGGTTGCCGCCGCCGTGCAGGTAGTCACCGGCGGCGAAGGCGGTGACGCCGAGGGTGGAGCCGACCGACAGGTCGACGTTGCGGGTGATGACGACCAGGGACTGGCCGGTGGCGACGAGGACCAGGATGGTCGCGTTCAGCAGGAGGTCCTTGATGCCCTGCTCGGACAGGAACTCGCTGTTGCCCGTCTGGGTGACGGCGATCATCGCCAGGAAGACGACCAGGATGGCCAGTTCGCGCATCTTGAACACGCGGTCGACCAGCCGGGTGCCGCTGGACCTGGGCACGTCGGCGACGGGGGCTTCGTTGGGAGTGACGACCGTCATGCGGCTGCCCTCCCGGTGGCTGCGGCCATCACGGTTTCCTCGGTGGCTTCGGCGCGCGGGATCTCTGCGGTCAGCCGGCCCTCGTGCATCACCAGCACGCGGTCGGCCATGCCGAGGATCTCGGGCAGGTCGGAGGAGATCATCAGTACGGCGACGCCGTCGGCGGCCAGCTGCGACAGCAGCCGGTGCACCTCTGCCTTGGTGCCGACGTCGATGCCGCGGGTCGGCTCGTCGACGATCAGCACCTTGGGGCCGGTGGCGAGCCACTTGGCGAGGACGACCTTCTGCTGGTTGCCGCCCGACAGGGTGGAGACGGCGTCGGCGATCCGGGCGTACTTCACCTGGAGCTTGACCGCCCAGTCCAGGGAGCGGCTGCGCTCGGCGCGGCGGTCCACCAGGCCCGCCCGGACGGTGGTGCGCAGTCCGGTGAGGCCGATGTTGCGCTCGATGGACATGTCCATCACCAGGCCCTGTGCGCGCCGGTCCTCGGGGACCAGGGCGAGCCCGGCCGCCATCGCGGTGGACGGGGCGCCGTTGGTCAGCGCCCGACCGTCCACCTCGACATCGCCGGCGTCCCAGCGGTCGACGCCGAAGACGGCTCGCGCCACCTCGGTGCGGCCGGCGCCGACGAGTCCCGCGAGACCGACGATCTCACCGCGCCGCACCTCGAAGGAGACGTCGGTGAACACGCCCTCGCGGGTCAGCCGGCGGACGCTCAGGGCGACCTCGCCGGGCTCGACGTCCTGCTTGGGGTAGAGCTCGTCGAGGTCCCGGCCCACCATGCGGCGGACGAGGTCGTCCTCGGTCATGCCGGCCACGGGCTCGCTGGCGATCCAGGCGCCGTCGCGCAGGGTGGTCACCCGCTGGCAGATCTCGAAGATCTCCTCCAGCCGGTGCGAGATGAACAGGACGGCGGCGCCCTGCTCGCGCAGGGTGCGCACGACTCCGAACAGGCGGGCCACCTCGCTGCCGGTGAGGGCGGCGGTCGGCTCGTCCATGATCAGGACGCGGGCGTCGAAGGAGAGGGCCTTGGCGATCTCGACGATCTGCTGGTCGGCGATCGACAGGCCGCGGGCGGGGCGGTCGGGGTCGAGTTCGACGCCGAGACGCTTCATCAGGGCCAGGGTCGCGTTGTGCGTGGCCTTGTGGTCGATGCGGCCGAGCGCGCGCCGGGGCTGGCGGCCCATGAAGATGTTCTCGGCGATCGACAGGTCGGGGAAGAGCGTGGGCTCCTGGTAGATCACGGCGATGCCGGCGTCGCGGGCGTCGCCGGGACCGTTGAAGACGACGGGCTGACCGTCGAGCAGCACCCGGCCGGCGTCCGGCCGGTGCACCCCGGCGAGCGTCTTGATGAGGGTCGACTTGCCCGCGCCGTTCTCGCCCGCGAGGGCGTGCACTTCACCGGGGAACAGCTCCAGGGAGACGTCCCGCAGGGCACGTACCGCGCCGAAGGACTTCGAGACGTCCTCGAGCGCCAGCACAGGGGCCGGACCCGTGTCGGACGGGTGGGTCATGAGGGGCTCCTCGACGACGCCGACGAGAGCTTCACGGCGTCGTGAAAGGTTTCAACTGGGTTGCCGGGACGTTAGGCATGCAGGCCATGTCACGTCAATGGGTCCGCCGCGAAAAGTTTTCGAGATGCCTTCGAGAGCCAGAGGTCACGGTCAGGCTACGGACGAGAGCCTTTGCCGGAACGCTTGACACACCCACGGGCGACTCCTAGCTTCGGCTACTGAATCGATTCATACAGAAGCCGTTACGGCCAGACGTCACAGGAGCCCTGAAGTGACCGAGCTCGCCGCGGTGAAGGCCGCGCTCAAAACCCAGGCAGTCGAGACGCCGTCGTGGGCGTACGGGAACTCGGGGACCCGGTTCAAGGTGTTCGCGCAGCAGGGCGTTCCCCGCACTCCGCAGGAGAAGCTGGACGACGCCGCCCAGGTGCACGCCGTCACGGGCGTCGCGCCGACCGTCGCGCTGCACATCCCGTGGGACAAGGTCGACGACTACGCCGCGCTGGCCAAGCACGCCGAGGAGCGCGGCCTGAAGCTCGGTGCGATCAACTCCAACACCTTCCAGGACGACGACTACAAGCTCGGCAGCATCTGCCACGCCGACCCCGCGATCCGCCGCAAGGCGATCGACCACCTCCTGGAATGCGTCGACATCATGGACGCCACCGGCTCCCGCGACCTCAAACTCTGGTTCGCCGACGGCACCAACTACCCCGGCCAGGACGACATCCGCGCCCGCCAGGACCGCCTCGCCGAAGGACTCGCCCA
>NZ_JBFADM010000089.1:0-27513 GCF_040641355.1 Streptomyces sp. NPDC020996 | reverse complement strand
ACCGCCCACCCCGCCGGATCCGAACCGTCCTGGTTCGCAGCCGGCGGCTTCGACGTGCTGTCAGACGCGGGCGACGTTCAGCTCGTGCTGGAGGTACCAGCTGTTGAGCATGGCGAGTTCGGCCGGGTTGCCGCCGTGGTCGCTCTCGACCACCACCCAGCCCGGGAACTCCCGCCGGCGCAGCGCCGCGACGAACGCCTTGACGTCGACGAGGCCGCCCTCGGTGCCGAGTTCGAAGAACCAGCGCTCGATCCGGCGCCCGCCGCCGCCGCGCAGCATCGTGGTCTCGGCGCCCGGCATACGGTACTCGTCGCCGAGGTCGGTGTAGCGGGTGTCCTTGAGGTGCACGTGGGTGACCCGTTCGTGCCGCTCCTCGTAGAACGCCACCGGGTCGATGCCGCCGATGGTCAGCTCGGCGGTGTCGAGCGCGAGGCCGACCAGCTCCGGGTCGGTCGCGTCGAGCAGCCGTCCCAGCTCGTCGGCCGTGTGCACGGCGCTCAGGCAGTCGTAGTGCAGGGCCAGTCCGACGCCCGCGGCGGCGGCCACCTTGCCGACCTCGTTCCAGACGTCCCCGATGACCGCGATGTCGTCGGAGGCGAGCGGAGGCTGCATCCACGCAGGTCCGACGGGGCGCACGACCAGCTGCTCGGCGCCGACGGCGGCCAGGAAGTCGACGAACGGCCGTGCCGACTCGACGATCGCGGCGTGGTCGGCGGGGTTCCTGGTGGAGCGGAACGCCCAGCCCTCCTCCTCGACCGGCTGCCCGGGATCCCAGTACATGCCGGTCACGCCGTGCACCGAGCAGCCGCGCAGGAAGTCGAGGAATCCGGCGGGGCCGCCGTGGTTGAGCTCGATGATCTCGGGCCGCCCGAGGTTGTCCCACCGGCCGGAGCCCGCGGCCAGCTCCACGTGGTCGAAGCCGAGCACGGACAGCGTCTTCAGCGCCCGGCGCTGGTCCTCGTGCCGGACGAAGACGTCCATGCGGTGGTTCCACTGGTTCAGGGCGTAGGCCCAGCGCAGCGTGTCCCTCATCGCCGCACCTCCGCCTGTGCCTCGGCGAGCACGTTGTCGATGTACCACTTGGCGACGCAGGTGGCCTCGGCGTAGGTGTTGCCGCCCAGCTCGGCCTTGTCGTGCTCGACCGTCAGCCAGCCGTCGTACCCGGAGGCCACGATCTCCCGCATGAGCGCCGGGAAGTCGACGAGACCGCCCTCGGTGCCCATCTCGTAGAACCAGCGCGTCACGTCCGGGGCCATCAGCTCCGGGTCGGGCGGCGTCCGGTACGCCTCCTTGGTGTCCACGGTGTGGGTGTCCTTGAAGTGGAACCCGGTGCAGCGGTCGCGGTAGTCGCGGAACATCTGCAGCGGGTCGACGCCGGCGATCGTGTGCTGGGCGGTGTCGCAGAAGAAGTACACGTACTCCGGGTCGGTGTACTCGAAGAACAGGTCGAGCTGCGGGCGGGTGCGGATCGCGCCCCAGAACTCGAAGTGGCAGGTGGTCTTCATCCCGTGCCGGAGGGTCATCCGCCCGACCCGGTTCCACAGGTCGGCCATGATCTTGATCTTGTCGTCGGTGACCGGCTCGACCTGGAAGTACGTGGTCGTCGGCATGACGATGAAGTTCTCCACCGACAGGCCCTCCACGGCCCGCACGGTCGCCTCGCAGTCGGCGAAGATCCGGTCGTGCGTCCCGGGCACGTGCGGGGCCGTGTACTTCGTCGCGTACGGGTAGGCCGAGAAGATCCCGGTGATCTTGTCGAAGCCGTTGTCCTGGAGGAATTCCTCGAACTTCTTCACCGAGCCGTACATGCCCGCGAGCATCGGCAGGTAGAAGAAGAAGGTGTCGAACCCGCGGAATCCGAGGGCGGACAACTGCTTCACATAGCGGTCCATGTAGGCGCGGTTGAACGACGGGGGCTGCGGCCCCTGCGGCGTCTCGGTCACCCAGTGGTCCATGTAGGACCAGCGTTCCCAGGCCATGGTTCTCTGTCAGTCCCTCTTCTGTGCGAAGGCGGCGTCGAACGCGGCCTCGGGGGCGGTGAACAGCTTGCCGCGGACGAAGCGCAGCGCGTCGGGGGCGCCGACCAGGCGGTCCATGCCGGCGTCCTCCCACTCGACGGAGATCGGGCCGGCGTAGCCGATGCTGTTCAGGGCGCGGAAGCACTGCTCCCACGGCACGTCGCCGTGGCCGGTGGAGACGAAGTCCCAGCCGCGGCGCAGGTCGGCCCAGGCCAGGTGGGAGCCGAGGCGGCCGTTGCGGCCGCCGCCGGTGTTGAGCTTCACGTCCTTGCAGTCGACGTGGTAGATCCGGTCGGCGAAGTCCAGGATGAAGGCGACCGGGTCCAGGTCCTGCCACATCATGTGGCTGGGGTCCCAGTTCAGGCCGAACGCGGGCCGGTGGCCGACGGCTTCGAGCGTCCGCTTCGTCGTCCAGTAGTCGTAGGCGATCTCCGACGGGTGGACCTCGTGCGCGAAACGCACGCCGACCTCGTCGAAGACGTCGAGGATCGGGTTCCAGCGGTCGGCGAAGTCCTGGTAGCCGGCGTCGATCAGCTCCTGGGGGACGGGCGGGAACATCGCCACGTACTTCCAGATCGCCGAACCGGTGAAGCCGACGACCGTGTCCACCCCGAGGCGGGCGGCCGTGCGGGCGGTGTTCTTCATCTCCTCGGCCGCCCGCCGCCGTACGCCCTCGGGGTCGCCGTCGCCCCAGACCGAGTCCGGGAGCATGGCCCGGTGCCGCTGGTCGATCGGGTCGTCGCAGACGGCCTGTCCCTTGAGGTGGTTGGAGATCGCGTAGACCTTCAGGCCGTACCTGTCGAGCACGGCGCGCTTGTCGTCGAGGTAGGCGTCGTCCACGGCGCCGCGGTTGGGGTCGAGGTGGTCGCCCCAGCAGGCGATCTCCAGGCCGTCGTACCCCCAGGAGGCGGCGAGCCGGGCCACCTCCTCGAACGGCAGGTCGGCCCACTGGCCGGTGAACAGGGTGATCGGTCGCGACATCACTGGTCCTTGTCCGAGAGGTCCGAGAGGAGACGCCGGATGAGGGCGTGCTGGCGCCGGAGCTGGTCGGAGGCGCGTCCGACGCCGTAGTCGCCCTCGTACTCGCTGGACAGGTAGCCGGACCAGCCGCGGCGAACGAGGATCTCCAGGATCTCCGCCCAGGGGATGTAGTGGTCCTGGAGGTCGTCGTCGATCTCGTAGAACTTCGCCTGCACGTGGACGACGTGGTCCAGGACGTCCTCGAGGTCACAGACCGGGACGACCGGCACCTCGGGCGGCCGCGCGTTTCCGTCGCCCAGCCGGCTCGGGGTGCCGCCACGGCGGTGGTGCATCCGCTTGTGGAACACGCCGGTGTCCATCAGCAGCCCGAAGTGTTCGGTGCCCGTGCGCTCGATGAAGGCGAGGTAGTCGTCGACCACCTTCGACTTGATGACCGACGGCCAGTGGATCTCCGGGCAGAGCACGATGTCCTTCTCCGCCGCCAGGTCCAGCACCCGCTCGGTCGCGGGCTCCCACACCGGGTCCGGCTCCAGGTCCGAGGTGACGACGCCCAGCTTGGGCCGTACGAACCGGAAACCGAGCGTCGCCGCCAGCCGGATGTCGGTCTCCAGCTGCCGGGTCGCCTCGTCCACCGTGAGGGTGCGGCCCTTGAAACGCCGGGTGTCCACCCACGAGCCGTAGCAGGTGGGCGTGAGCCCGTGCCGGTCGAGCCGGGCGAACCAGGCGTCGAGCCAGGCCGCGGGAGGGTTCGGGTAGTCCTGGACGTGGGCCTCGCCGAGGATCTCCAGGCCGGTCGCGCCGAGGTCGGCGACGTCCTCGACGCAGTCGTCGAGGGTCATGGTCACGCCGTACTCGCTCGTGTAGCTGTAGAGCGAGACGCCGTACCGCAGCAGGGGTTCCGTCATCGCGTGATCACCAGTCCGCGCTCCTCGGTCCAGACCGTCGGCTGGAGTTCTTCGGGGATGTACGACATGCGCAGCCGCAGTTCCGCGGCCACGGTGTGGAAGCCGGTCGACAGCGGCTCCGGACGCGGCACCACGAGCACCGCGGGGACGTCGACGGGCCACCGGGCGGTGTCGGAGGAGCTCAGCTCGGCGGCGGAGCAGGTGACACCGCCGATGCTCCAGCCGATGTCCTCCGGCGCGAAGCGCTCACCGTCCACGGTGATGGCGGCTCCTTCGATCAGGCTGGTCCACAGCCCCCGGTAGTACGGGTTGCGCAGCCGCACCTCGAAGCCGTCGCCGGCCGGACGGTTGCGGAACCCCCGGGTCTGGATCATCGGGACCTCCAGCATGGTCACCGCCTTCCTGTGGTCGCTGCCGTCCCGGCGTTCAGCCGGGCGGCGATGTCGCGGGCCCCGCCGATCGCCAGGGCCACCGACGTGAGGGTCGGGTTGCAGGCGATCGGCGTCGGGATGACGTTGTTTCCGGCCACGTACAGGCCGGACACCCCCCACACCTCGCTGTTGGGGCCGCACACGGAGGTGCCGTCGTCGGCGGGGCCCATCCGGGTCGTGCCCTGGTAGTGCAGCGACGCGCCGGGCGAGAGGGTCATGGGTTCGTCGCCGATGAAGTCGCCGAGCGCCCGTGCCGCGCGCAGGACGGACTCGCGGGCCCGGACCAGGGTCTCCTGGTCGCGCGGGGTGAGCGTGTAGTGGATCCGCGGCTTCGGCATGCCGTAGTCGTCGGTCTCGGTGTCGTCGAACTCGATGCGGTCCGAGGCCTGCAGGTCCTTGCCGCAGAACCAGCCGAGTCCCACGATCGTGCCCGGCGCGGGCTCGTCCTCGCCGACCAGCGGGATGGGCGAGGCGTCGAGCTGCATGACCTGACCGTGGAAGGGCTCGTCGTCGGTGTACGGGACCCACGAGACGCCCGACTCCTCCGCGATCGCGCCGCCGTCGGGCCGGGAGGCCCGCGCGGCGTCGACGTCGCGCAGCCGCACGGCGAAGATCGTCTGCGGCTGGTCGTTGAGGTAGCGGCCCAGGGCGGGCGGGCGTACCCCGGAGGCGTACAGCACCTGCGGAGTGCGCAGCGCGTCGGCCGCGACGACGACGTGACGGGCGCGCACCCCGTGCTCGGCGCCGTCGGTCCGGTCCCGTACGAGCACGCCGACGGCATGCCCGTCCTCGACGAGCACGCGGCGCACCTGCGCGTCGGCGAACAGCTGGAAGTTCGGGTTGTTCCTGGTCACGTCGCCGAAGACGACGTCGGCCCCGCTCCAGGCGAGGGCCCCGTCGGCGCGGCGGCGGACGGCGAGCGGCATCGGCCGGATCCGCCGTTCCTCCTTCCGGCCGGGGTCGAACTCGGCGCTCAGCCGCGTGCGCACCTCGTCGGCGAAGGGGGCGTCGTCGAACGGGTGGCGGTCGACGCCGAGGATCCGCTCGGCGTCGTCGAGCAGGGCGTCCAGGTCCGGCAGGAAGGAGATGCGCTCGGCGTCGCCGGGCCGCGGGCAGGCGGCGGTCCAGTGCGCGCCCATGCCGCCGACGTTGGTCGACATGGCCAGCGCGGGCAGGCCGTCCTCGCCGGGCTGCCGGTAGCCGTCGGGCAGCAGGTGCGTACCGGCGCGGACCACCCGGCGGTCGGGGTTGGGGTAGCTGCCGGACGCGTCCTGGGTGTGCGGGTTCACCCCCTCGGAGCGGCGCTGGGCGGCGAGCCGCGCCACGGGGTCGGCGATGTTCTTCACGTGCAGGCCGGGCGGGTCGGTGAGCACGGGACCGGCCTCGAAGAGGGCGACGACGGCGTGCGGCGCCGTCTCGCTCAGGATGCGGGCGTACGCCGCGCCGGTGGGACCGCTGCCGACGATCGCCACGTCGACGGCGTCCGGGAAGACTCTGGACATTCCACTCCATTCATCGACGGCATTCGCCGACGGCGCGCGGGACACGTACCCGGCCGGCCGGGAGGACCGCCCCGGTACATGCGCCGCGGCGCCGGTGCCTGCCGTCAGTTGATCTCCGCGGCCTTGTCGGCCCCGGGTTCGGCCCCTTCGCCCCCTTCGGCCGCTTCAGCCCCTTCGGCCCCGAATGCGGCCCCGAGTTCGGCCGCGAGCGCTCCGGCGCCGCGCACCGCCAGGGCGACGCTGGTGAGCGTCGGGTTGCAGGCGTTCGCCGTCGGGATGAGGCCGTTGCCGGCGAGCACCAGACCCGGCACACCCCACACCCGCGACCAGGGGTCGCACACGGACGTGCCGTCGTCCGCCGGGCCCATGCGGACCGTGCCCATGTAGTGCAGTGAACTCCCGGACGGCATCAGCACGGGCGTGCCCGGCACGAACTCGCCCAACGCGGCCGCGGCGCGCGCCTGCTGGACGCGGGCCCGGTCGAGCTCCGCGTGTTCCCGCTCGGTGAGCTCGTAGGCGATGCGGACGCTCGGCAGGCCGTCCTCGTCGGGCCGTTCGTCGTCGAACAGGAGCCGGTCCTCGGGCCGCGGCCACTTGCGCACGCCCCAGCCCATGCCCACGTAGCCCGCGGGGTTGTCGCGGTAGGGGCTGTCCTCCGGCAGCGGCACCGGGCAGACGGGCGAGTACATGATCTGCGCGTGGTACGGGTGCCGCTCCTCGTCGTACCGGACCGAGACCACGCCGCGGATCGGGTCCGCCGGCGTGGCGGCCTCCTCGGGGGGCGGCAGCACGCCGTCGCGGAGCGCCACCACACCGAAGATCAGCGGATGTTCGGTCAGGTAGCGGCCGAGGGCCGGCGGCCGGACCCCCGACGCCCACAGCAGCCGGGGGCTGCGGATCGCGTCGGCCGCCACCACGACCGCGTCGGCGCCGACCTGCTCCTCCGCGCCGCTGAGCAGATCGCGGAGTACGGCTCCGACCACACGGTCGCCGTCACGGACCAGGCGCACGCACAGCGTGTCCGCCCGCAGCGAGAAGCGGGGGTCGTCGAAGACGGGCGCGAGGACGACGTCGGGGCCGCCCCAGCGCAGGGTGCCGTCCGGGCGGGGGTCGGCCGCCACCGGCAGCGGGCCGACCTCGATCCCGTCCGGGGCGAACGTCTCGCCGACCCGGTCCAGGATCGCCGCGGCCTGCGGTGAGTCGCCGAAGGCGGCCTTGGTGACGTGCAGCAGCTCTTCGGCGGCTGTGACGTGCTCCTCCCATTCGGCCTCGTCGATGAACGGGATGCGTTCACCGCCCCGCGGCCGGGGTGTGGCGCAGGTCCAGTGCGCGCCCTGACCGCCCACGCAGGTGGCGACGGCCGCCGCGGGCATGCCCGGCGAACCCTCGGCGGCACGTCCGATGAGGTGGGTGCCCTGGCGGGCGGTGATCGTTCCCTCGACGACGACCCCGGCCGGGATGCCGGACACGCCGTCCGCGCCGGCCCGGCCCTGCGACGCGAGCCGCGCGGTCGTCTGCTCCTCGGCCGACGGGAGGTTCTTCACGTTCATCCCCGGCGGCGAGGTCACCACGGGACCGGCGTCGACCATGAGGACGGAGACGCCGGGGACCTGCTCCAGCAGCAGCCGCGCGTAGGTGGCGCCTGTCGGCCCGCTGCCGATGATCAGGACGCTCGGATGGGTGGTCATGCACGCCTCCTCGGCGTTCGTTCCGGTTCTACGGTCGTCGCGGCTTGCGCGGGTCGACCCAGTGCGGCAGGTCCCACGGGCGGGCGAGCGCGTCACGGAGCCGCTGCGCCAGATCGGCGGCCTCGGGCAGCGGCGAGGGGCGTCCGTCGGCACGCCGGTACACACGGCAGGTGAGGGCGGGCGGGGCACTGGACGGGAAGAGGTCCCGGCGGCCGACCTGGAACGTCGGCGAGCCCGGGAACCCCAGCCGCGCCGCCTCCTCGGGGGAGGTCACCCGGCGTTCGGCGACCTGGACCTCGCCCCGGCCGAGCTCCGCGAGCGTCTCGCGGAGCAGGCCGGCGGCGCGCGCGTGCGTCGGGCAGCCCTCCCACCACAGCAGCTCCACGCGCCATTTGACGGAACAGCCCGCCGGAGAGGTCAGCGGCCGGACCACCTCGCGGCCCGCCAGGACGTCGTCGAGCGCGTCGCGCAGCCACCGGGCGTTCTGGGCGGGGTCGTCGTGGTCGCCGTCGGGAGCGCCGTGGTAGCGGACCACGCCCGCGGGGTCGAGCACGAAGACCTCGGGAGTCGCCGTCGCACCGAACGCCCGGGCGGCCGACTGGTCGGCGTCGCGCAGGAAGGGACCGGCGAGCTCCCCGGCGGCGACCCGCACCCGCATCGCGACCGCGGAGTCCTGTGGGTGGTCGGTCTCGTCGTTGCTCACCACCTGGAGCACCGTGACGCCCCGTGCCGCGTAGTCGCGGGCGACCTGCTGCACGCGGTCGTGCCAGGCCAGGGCGAAGGGGCAGCCGTTCGCGGTGAAGACCACCACGGTCGCCGCCGAGTCCCGCGGCGTCAGCCGCACCAAGGCCCCTTCGCTGTCGGGAAGCTCGAACAGCGGAGCGGCGTCGCCGACGGTCAGCCGCTCGTTCAGCCCTTCGTTCAGCACGGGGTGACCTCGACCCAGGTGTGCTTCTCGGCGGCCTCCAGTACGGCGGAGGTCACATGGGCGGCACGCAGTCCGTCGGCGAAGGTGGGCAGGCCGTCGGGCGCGGCGCCGGACAGGGCGGCGTAGGTGTCGGCGACGAACGCGTCGAAGCAGTCCTGGTAGCCCTGCGGATGTCCGGCGGGGACGGTGACGTACCGGGCGGCGGCCGGTGATTCGCTGCTGCCGCGCATGAGCTGCCGGTTGACGTCCCGGCCGCCGATCCACAGCGTGTCGGGGTTCTCCTGGTCGAAGGTCAGGCTCTCCGTCGCGCCGTCCACCGAGAACCACAGGCGGTTCTTGCGGCCCTGCGAGATCTGGCTGACGGTGACGTTGCCGACCGCCCCCTGGTCGGTCTCGAACATCACGACGGCTGCGTCCTCGGTCTCGACGCCGCGGCCGCCGCGTTCGGGCACGGCGGTCATGGTCTGCGCGGCGACCCGCACGATGCGGTGCCCGCTCACGAACTCCACCATGTCGCACCAGTGCACGCCGATGTCCGCGAAGGCGCGGGACGGGCCGCCGGCGGCGGCGTCCACCCGCCAGTTGTCGTCGGTGTCCGCGGCGAGCCAGTCCTGGAGGTACGAGCCGTGCAGCAGACGCACCGGCCCGGTGGCACCCGCCGCGACACGGGCACGGGCCTCCCGGACCGTGGGGTAGAAGCGGTAGACGAACGGCACGGTCGCCGTGACACCGGCCTCGGCGGCGAGAGCCACGAGTTCCTCCGCCTCGGCCGGATTCACGGCCAGCGGCTTCTCGCACACGACGTGCTTGCCGGCGGCGATGGCCGCCCGGGCCAGCGGGGCGTGCATGGCGTTCGGCGTGCAGATGTGCACCACGTCGACGCCGTCGTCGGCCAGGAGCTCCTCGACGGTTCCCGCGACGATCTCCGGGCGCAGATCTTCGGCGGCTCTTCGGGAGGACTCCGGACCGGAACCGACGGCGCGCACGACGACACCGCCCGTCCGACGGATGGCACGTGCGTGCACCTTACCCATGAATCCGACACCGACGATGCCGGCACGGACGCGATCGACCACCAGAGACCTCCACAGGAGTAGCCGTGGCTTCCAGCCACGCACGCTCATACTTCTGTAGAAAATCGGAGGAAGTCAACGCGGTCCATGCCTAAGAAAGCTGATGTTGTACATAGGCGGGATTGATGGCGTCGACTTCCTTCCGCCGACGGCGGAAGGAAGGGAGAGGGGGCGGCGAGCGCTGTGCGGGCTGCTCAGCCGCAGTCGAGCAGCCCGGCGGCGGCCTTCGCGGCGAGGACGCGGTGCACGCTGTCGGCGACGCCGGAGCGGAACGCGGCGTCGGTCTGCATGCGGGAGCGGACCGCCTGGACCATCGCGGGCACGATGGACGGCTTCACGGTGAGGACCAGATCGCCGCCCGCCGCGAGGAAGCCGACCGCGCGCTGACCCGGCGTGTAGGACCGGACGGCGACGGCCTGGCCGAGGTCGTCCGAGATGACGACGCCCTTGAAGCCGAGCTGGGTGCGCAGCAGCTTGCGGACGACGGTGGGGGAGAACGCCGCGATGTGATTCGGGTCGATCTTGGTGTACGTGGCCAGGGAGACCATCACGAACGGCGAACCGGCCTGGATCCCGGACTTGAAGGGCGTGAGGTAGGAACTGGTGGTGGTCGTCACCGAGTCGACGACGTTCGCGGTGGTGTCGGTGTTGCCGATGACCCGGCCCAGTCCGGGGAAGTGCTTGAGCGTGGTCATCACATGCGCCTGCTTGGACCCGGCCGCGAACGCTCCGCTGTGCGAGGCGACCACGTCGGGCGTGTGGCCGTACTCGCGGTAGTAGCGCCCGATGGGCTGGTTGCGCGTGCCGAGGCTCGCCGGCACCACGTCCGCGACGGGGGCCAGGTTGAGGTCCACCCCGGCCGACCTGAGCTGGCCCGCCCAGCCCGCGGCCCGGCTGCGCAGCGTGGAGGTCGACCAGCCGCCCTGGGTCAGCGCGTTCGGCATGGTCGAGAAGCCCGGGCCGCTCAGCACCTGCACCTGGCCGCCCTCCTGGTCGGTGGCGACCAGGAGACCCACCCGCTTGCCGGAGACCGTGTCCGCCTGGCCCCGGATGCCGTCCACCACGTTGCGCGTGGCCGTGACGCCGGCGCTGCTGCGTCCGGTCAGCATGACCGAGCCCACGTGCTGGTCACGGAGCGTACGCAGGTCGGTGGCGCTGGGGCTGCTCGCGGACACCCCGCCCATGAACAACTGCCCGATGCGCTGCGCCTGGGTCATGCCGCTGTACACGCGGTCGGCGCAGGAGGTCACGGCGGCGGCCGCAGCGGACGACGCCGGCCCGGCCACCGGATGCACAGCCTGCGCCCGGGCGGCGGGTACGCCGCAGACGGTCGCGGCCAGCACCATGCTGACGGCCGGGACACCCGCACGCAGGGCCGCCGAACGGCCCGCTCCGGATCGGCGAAGACGTCGCATGAAGCCGCTCCTGTCTCGCGAGGACACACGGCAGCACCGTCGGCCCGGCGCGAGCCGGTCGGCTGCTCTTCACACGGTACGCCGCACCGCCCGAGTGTCGAGCCCACCCGATCCCGCCCCAGGTGACAGGCGCTCTACCGCACCGCGAGCCTGACGAACGCCGCCCACTCCGCACGGGCGATCCGCAACACCGGCCTGTCACCCGTCGCCTTGGAGTCCCGCACATACACAACGTCCAGGCCGGCGGCCACCTCGACGCAGTCGCCGCCGCTCGTCCCGCTGTAGCTGCTCTTGAACCAGGTCAGTCCTGCGGTCTGGGCAGTGTGCTGGTCGGTGCTCATAGCTCCCCTGCCATGCGCTCGATGAGACGAGAGGACTCCTCGGTGTTGAGGGCCTGCGTGCGCAGCATCCCATACCGCAACCAGAACTCGCTGACCTCATCCTCACCGGACCTGACGGTCACCACGTCCTGAGCCTCGACGTAGACGTGCCGCCTGCGATCCTTCGACTCCAGCAGCACCATGGGCCCGTTGAGTCCGCTGTGGGCCCCTCGGGCGGTCGGCATGACCTGAAGCTCCACGTTGCGCATCCGTGAGCATGTCAGCACAGCTTCCAACTGCGCGCGCATGACTGCCTTACTGCCCACCACTCGTCGGAAGGCGTCTTCCTCCACGATGAACACGAAGACCGCAGGCGGGTTCTTACGGGCCAGCAGAGCCTGCCGGGCCAGACGGGCGGCCACGCGCTGTTCGACGACCTCCTCGTCCAGCGGCGGGAAGTGCGCTTCGAGCAGCGCCTGCGCGTAAGCCTCCGTCTGCAAGAGCCCAGGCACAAGCAAGGGATCGTACGAGAACCTGCTGAGTGCCTCCGCCTCCAGCAGGGCGACGTTGCGGAAGAAGCGCGGCAACTTTGCCCGATCCACCTCGTCCTGGAGGGCGAGCAGAACCCCACCCGCCCCCAGCGCCCGTTCCGCCGCCGCGGTGAACGCCGCCTTCGCCGGGCGTCGCCCCTGCTCGACCGAGGCGACCTGCTCCAGGGAGTAGCCGATGGCGTCCCCGAGCTGCTGCTGGTTCAACCCGGCCCGCTTGCGCAGATACTGCAGGAGCACGCCGTACGCCGACCACACCCCCGGCAGGTCCGGCGCTTCCTCCCTGGCCTTCGGCGCCCGGCCGCTCCGCCCGTCCCGTACCGCCTTCACACGCTCACGCCCTTCCGTCCCGAACCGCACCCCGCACGCCGCCGGGCCATGCTCAACCGGGCCGGGAACAAAAGGGACACGAGCGGGACCCGTACAACCCCCGTACAAGCGGCCGTACAACCAACGCGACGGTCTGCCGCCCGCCCCCTACGACATGGCGGCCGTACGGTCGTCGTACCTGGTCAGCGGAGTGCCCGACCGCTCAACCTGACCTTGTGACACAACATCAGCTCACCGGCGGGACACGGACCCACCTGACCCTGCGCTTCAGCAGCACCAGGCGCGGAGCCCGCCTCGCCCGCCAACTCGCCGTCCAGCAGTTCACCGAGTGGACGGGCCTCCCGTACGACTCCGATCCCGCCCGAACCGTCGCTCTCGTCACCGCCGAACTCGCGGCGAACGCGATCCGCCACGGCAGCCTCCCCGGCCGTGACTTCCGGCTGACGCTGCTCCAACTGCCCCAGAGCTTGCGGATCGAGTTGACCGACACCCGCCCGGAGCGCTGCCCCGGCCGCCCCACCGGTGAGCCCGCGTCGCCCGACGCGCCCTCGGGACGCGGACTGCTGCTCGTGGAGGCGTACGCCGAACGCTGGGGCTGGGAGCGCCGGGACGCGTACACGAAAACCGTCTGGGCGGCGGTGGCTCTCCGGCCGCCGACCGCGCGCGATGAGGATCACGGTGCGCCTGTGCACCACTATGCGCCTTCATGTGGCCGTATGTCGTACATGCCCGGCGGGCAGTGACTCGGGCGTAACTCAACCCCTCACGAGAGGAACCACTGCGCATGAGCCGCCTCATGACCCGCCCCGCCGCCCTCGCCGCTTCCGCCGCACTGCTGACCGGCGGCCTGCTGGCAGCGGCCGCACCCGCCGCCACCGCCGCCGCACCCGCGAAGTACTCGCAGGCGGCCGCCGAGCGGCAGTTGAAGCGGGCGGGAGTCACCTGGGTCTCCTCGGGCGGGTGCAGCAACCGGAACAACAGCAGGTGCACCTCCTTCGAGAAGATCAACAAGAGCACCGTCGCCGGCGTCATCGACTTCAAGAAGGCCAGCAGGTGCGCGGTGACGCTCACCGCCGGCACGGAGAAGGGCCACGCCTCCGGGACGTACAGCCACTGGAACGGCTACAAGGTCGACATCAAGCTGACCTCGTGCGTGAACTCGTACATCACCCACAAGTTCCGCTACGTCGGCACCCGCGGTGACGGCGCCAAGCAGTACAAGTCGCCGTCGGGGAACGTCTACGCCCGCGAGGGCTCGCACTGGGACGTCACCTACTACCGAGGCACCCGCTGACAGAAACCGGTGGCGGGACCTGACACCACGGTCCCGCCACCGGCGTGCGGCCCCGAAATCCCGTCGAATTCCGTTCGGGCCGCGTCTAGCCTTCCGGCATGGCCCACGGGAAAACCTCTTACGTCTGCCTGCCCTGCCGGGCCGCGTACAAGCAGCCCTACGACCCCGACGGCAGGGACAGGCAGCGGGTCTGCCCTCGCTGCGCGCAGCAGCTGATCCACGTGGGCTCCGCCTTCGCCGCACCCCGCCGCCGGGACACCGCGGCCTGGCGGACGCTGTCCGTGCTGCTGCACGCGGGCATCCGCTTCCACAAGAGCTGCTGCGGCGGCCCCGGTTACCGTCCCCGGACCTTGTCCGAGGTCCGCGAGCGGATGACGTACGCCCGTCGCAGCGGCGAGCCCTTCGCGACCGCGCTCGTGCGGTACGAGGTGCCCTGACCCGGACGTCAGCCCTCCAGCCGGACCGGCATGAGGATCGAGAAGGTGTGCGCGTCGTCGGGGCGGCGGACGGCGATCGGCGCCGTGGGGGCGCTGAACTCCAGGAGGAGCTTCTCGCGGGCTCCGGAGGCGAGGGCGTCCAGCAGGAACTCCCGGTTGACGCCGACGTTGTCCTCGCTGTCGTCGCCGTCCTCGCACACCTTCACGGTGCCGTCCGCCACCCTGAGCACGCTGACGTCGTACGACGGCTCGCCGTCCCGCTCGCGCGACTCACTCGGGCGGACCGGGCCGATGCGCAGGGCCTCCCGGAAGTCCGCCGTGTCGACGAGGGCCCGGCGGCCGGCCGGCAGCCGCACCAGGCGACGGTAGTCGGGGAAGTCGTGGTCGAGGCACTGGCCGGCTGTCTGACCGTCGTCCGACTCCAGCGACACCCGGCCACCGTCCACGGCCAGTCGCACCGGTTCCTCACCCCGGAGCAGCGCCCGCATCGCGTCGGCGAGGGGCAGCGGCACGACGGCCTGCACGCGGGGTCCGTCGTACCCGGTGGTGGCGGCCCGCGCGACGGCCATCCGGTAGCGGTCGGTCGCCGCCAGGCTCAGTGCCTCGCCCTCGATGTCGAACAGGACACCGGCGAGCATCGGCAGATCCGGGTCCGAACCGGCCGCGAAGCGGACCGCGTCCAGTGCGGCGGCCAGTTCCGGCGCGGGGACGGTCAGGTGGACGGCGGTGGTGCCGGGCGACGACGTCATGGGGTTCTCCCTGTGGTCGAGTAGGGCTCGGAGCGCGGAGAACTCGCCGCGGGCGTCGGCCAGGCCCTCTTCGAGGCGGCGCAGGTGCGCTTGCAGGAGCCCGCGCACCAGGTCCGCGTCCGCGCTGGACCAGCCGGCCAGTACCAGTCGGATGTCCGCCAGGGGCATGCCGGCCCGGCGCAGCCGTGCCAGCAGCCGGGCCTCCTCCAGTTGCCCGGGCGCGTACCAGCGGTAGCCGCTGACGGGGTCCACCCGTGCGGGGACCAGCACACCGGCCCGGTCGTAGAACCGCAGCGCGCTCACGCTCAGTCCACTGTCCCGGGCCGTCTCCCCGATGCTGCGCATCTCGCTCTCCACACCCGGAACCCTGAGCCCTCGACAAGGTCGAGGGTCAACCCGGCTCGCCCCGGAGTCCCGGCTCAGGCAGGGCAGTCCGCCTGCGTGGTGGCCGTGCCCCAGCGGATCATCAGGTAGCCGGATCCGCCGATCTCCGCAACCGCGTAGCGGTGGTACGGCCACGCGCCGCCCGAGTTCAGCGATTCGCTCACGAGGGCCCGGCAGGCCTTCCCGGCGGCCATGTCCGCCCAGGACTCGACCTGTTCCTGGTTCCACTGCACGTAGTCGGACCAGACGTACATCACCCAATCGACCGGGTCGAAGCCGGCCTTGATCTCGTTGTTGCCGAGCACCTGATCGGTGCCGGGGCTCTGCCGCATTCCGTTGGCGCCCGCGATGATCTGCCTGGCGGCGCCGTCGGCGACGCGGATCTCGGCGCTGTCGCTGCTGGGGATCACCGCCTGGCCGAGGCCGTCGTCGTCCGGCTCCCAGCCCTGCGCGGTGCCGTCCGAGTCCTGCCCGGTGTCGTTGTCGGCCGCCGACCGGCACCCGGCGTTCGGGGCCAAGTCGTCCTGCCACGTGACCTGGGAACCCCGGCCGTTCTCCGACTTCACCATCACGTACTTGCGGTACGGCAGATCCGGATGGAGGCGGAGAACGACGTCCCGCAGCGTCAGGCACATGGTCCTGGCGATCTCCGTCTCGGCGTACAGCGTCCCCTCCTCGTCGGAGGCCAGCGGGTACGACAGGTAGACCTCCCGGCGCGACTTCACCTGCTGACGACTGTTCGCGTCATCAGCCGGGGTAGCGGCCCCGCCAGTGCTCGTCCCAGCCCGAGGCGTACTCGCCGCCGCTGGGCGAGTCGGTGATCTCGGTGATGAGGTCGCGGGCCAAGGTGTCGAGAACCCAGGCCAGTTCATGCCGGCTCACCAGGTCGACGGGCAGCGCCTCCGCGCCGTGCGCCGCTCCGAGCAGCGCGCCGGTCACGCAGGCCACCGAGTCACCGTCCGGCGCCCCGGCGGCGAAGTGCAGCGCGTCGCCCACCTGGTCCCGCTCCGGGAAGGACGCGGCGACGTACACACCGCCCAGCAGTGCCGAGGGGGCGGTGGCGTCCGGGGCGAGGGCGGCGAGTTGCTTCGCGTCGGCGGGGTGGGTTTCGGCTCGCTGGAGGGCTGTCGTGAGCCGGTCGAGCTCCTCGGCCGTCACCTCGGGGTCGACGTCGTGGACGGAGGCGATGCCGTCCATCAGGGCACGGCGCACCTGCGGCTGCTCACCGAACAGGCTGTCCTGCGTCTCGGGCGTGCTGGTCAGGCAGTGACCGGCCAGCACGATCGCGTGGGCGGCCGCGGACTGGGCGGCACGGTCGCCGTGGGTGAGGGCGGCCATCGCGCGAGCTTCCCGTACCCAGGGCTGTGGCTCGGTACCGGCGGCGGCCACGGCGACAGGGAGCGTGCGGGTGAGAGCGTGGCAACCGCGGCTGGCCGTGGCCTTCCCCATGGTGTGCGGGCCCTTCTCGGACAGGGCGGCGACGGTCGCGGGCGCCGAACCCCGCCGCTGCGCGAGCACGGGCACCTGGGCGAGCCAGCCGTCGGGCCACGTCTGGTCGCTGCCCGAGGCCCAGCGGCGCCGCATCAGCTCCACCTCTATGCCCTGCAAGGCGGCCCAACGGCAGTACGCGTGCCACACCGCCCCCGAGGGAGAGGAGACGCCGCCCCGGTGGCTGGCCCGTACGAACGCGCGGATCGTCCCTTCGGCCGTGAAACAGGCCAACTGGGTGCTCACCCCGGCCCGCAACGAGACGTCGGCGGGCAGCTTGCCCCGGGCCGCGCCCAACGTGTCCCCCACGGCCAGGCCGAGCATCAGCCCTCGGACACGCGAAGCCGCCTACTTCACCTTCAGGAACTCGGTCTGCCGCTCCGGCTCCGGATCGGGGTCGAGTGCCGGCGACACATCGCCGTTCTCTCCGGAACGGCGCACCGGCGAGGTGCGCGTGGTCGCCGCCGGACCGGCCAACGCGTGCACGGCGTCCAGCAGTTCGACGTGCGCCGAGAGTTGCCAGCCGCCCACCAGCACCTCACGCAGATCCTTCAGCGCGGTCTCGGCGTCCGTGCCGGTGGCCAGGTGGCTGTACACGGCGGCGACGGCCGGGGTGCGGCTCTGGCCGGCGGCGCAGTGCAGCAGGACCCGCTTGCCCGCGCCGCGCAGCCGCAGCACCTGATGAGCGGCCTGGTCCACGACGTAGTGCAGGTTGGCGTTGTCGCCGTCTCTGTCCACGAGCCAGACGCGCACGTGCTCGGCGTCGTCGGCGGCGGTGAGGACCGGGGCCGTGCCCATGCGGCACAGCGACACCACCGCGTCCACGTCGACCGGCTCGCTCCCCTTGAGCAGGGCGAGGTTGCCCAGTACCACTCCGGGGTCGTGCGGGTGGGGGACGGTGAAGCCGCTGGACACGCCGGCCGGGACGGGGGTGTGGGGGGCCGACGGCCAGCCGTCGCCGTCGTCCTGCCCGCCCCGGGCGGTGCGCACCGCCAACCCCACCAGGTCGGCGCCGGTGAGGCCGGGCCAGCCGTGCACGGCCTGCTGCCATTCGAGCGGGATGCCGGAGCAGCCCCAGCGCGCGCCGAGCAGGGCGCCGGCGATCGCCGCGACGGTGTCGGTGTCGTTCCCGGCCCGGACCGCGGCCTCCAGGGCCAACTGCAGGTGCTGAGCGGGGAAGCTCCGCTGGGACGGAATCAGGTCCGGGACAGCGGTGCGGGTGATCGCCGACCAGGCGGCCTGAAGCGCGGACACGACCCAGCCGTTGGGGGAGAAGTGGTGCGGAGGGTGGGTCTCCGCCTCGTCCAGCCGCTCTGCCCAAAGACCTCGGCGGTCCGCGGGCAGCAGATCCAGGCCGGCCCGTACGCCGTCGAAGGTCCCCTCCAGCACGGCGGTGCGGATGCCGGAGCACCACAGCACGCAGGCATCGGCGCAGTCGGGGTCCGGGTGGGTGAGCGCGCTGACCGCGACGGCGGCCTCGGCCATGGCGGCCGCGTCCCCGAGATGGGCGAGGGCGACGATTCCGGTCCGCATCAGCGAGCCGTTGCCGGCGCTCTGGGGGTGCTGGGCGGCGTAGTCGCGGGCCGCACCCAGCATCGCCGCGCCCGCGGCCCCGGATGCCCGGTTCGCGGCCGACAGGACGGCTCTGGTCTGGTTGCCGACGTCGCTGGCGCCCCCGGCGAGCCAGCGCTGGAAGCCGGCCGCGATCGCGTCCAGAGCGTCCGGGTCGCGCAGATCGGCGCCGGTCGCCGCCACCTCGGCGATGCACACCTGCATCTGGGTGTCGTCGGAGTATTCGCCGGGCTCGTAGGGTCCCAGCCCCCCGCCGATCATCCGCGGCTGCCGGTCGTCCCGCAGGGTCGCCTGGAACTCGTACGGCACGCCCAACGCGTCGCCCACCGCGGCGCCGAGCAGTACCCCTGCGGCCCGGTCGGCTCCGCGCGCGTCCAGGCGGGGGTTCGGTATGCGTGCATTGGCCATGGAAGCTCCAGACATTCGGCGGCGCACGGCGGGTGGACGGAGCGGCACCGCGTCCGTCCCGCAGGCGGTGATCCAGCATGCTTGACGCCGGGTCAGCTTGGCACGACCTTCTTGTTATCGTCAACCAGACGATAGCGGGGGTGGGGGCTTCGCCCCGTGGAGACCGGCTCCGCTGACGGGTCGTTGCGAACGGCGCACTAAAACGGTTTAGTCTCGCAAAGTCCGCTGCTGTCTTGGCAGTAGTGATGTCAGAGCTGTTGACCTCTGAACCGGATCAGTGCTTCCATCGGCTCCGCGTCCGCACCGTGGACGGGTCGTGCTCACCCCTGTGGGCCGTCGGCCCGAGCGCTGCTCCCACAGGAATTCCGGAGGTATCCGTGGCTCTGCTCCCCAGCAGCTCGGACAACGTTGTCAGGCCGTCGGCGGCCGGACGGCGGCTACGCCTCCCGGGAGCGGCGATGACCGTGTGAGCCGCGGCGCGGACCGCGACGGAGTCCGCCTCACCGGGACCGACGGTCCCGTCAACTCCGTTGCACAGCGGGCCTCCCGCGGGACCGCGCGGCGCACACGGCCGCCGCGTCCCGCTGAGGCGGCCCGCCCCCGATCGTCCACGCGTGGGGTGTTCAACGGGACCCGCCCCACGCTCCCCACACACCATCGGGAGACACGATGAGAGATCGTCGCTCGACCGCGAGGAGCCGCTGGGCCGCGGGTGTTCTCGCCCTACTGCTGGGCCTGGTCGGCGCCCTGCTCGCGCCGGGCGCGGTGTCGGCCGCGCAGCTGACCCCGCAGTCGTCCCCGCAGGGGGCGTCCGTCTCCGCGCGGTCCGCCGCAGCAGCCGCCGCGCTGCCCGCCCGGCTGCGCGGAGTCAACCGCTCCGGTACCGAGTTCATGTGCGTGCAGAACCGGGGCATCTTCGACGGCCCCTCCGACGCCGCCTCGATCCAGGCCATCGCGAGCTGGCGGGCCAACACCGTTCGGGTGCCGCTCAACGAGGACTGCTGGCTCGGCATCAACGGCGTCAACTCCGCCTACAGCGGCACGAATTACCGCACCGCCATCTCCGGCTTCGTCTCCCGGCTCCGCGCGGCCGGGCTGTACGTCATCCTCGAACTGCACTGGAGCAGCGGCGTCTACACCGGCTCCGGCTCCAACTGCTCCACGTACGCGTCGCAGTGCCAGAAGCCCATGCCCGACAACGACCACGCCCCGGCCTTCTGGAAGTCGGTGGCCGGCACCTTCAAGAGCGACCAGGGTGTGCTCTTCGACCTGTTCAACGAGCCCTTCCCGAACATGGTGATGTCCGACTACAACGCCTCGTGGAAGTGCTGGCGCGACGGCGGCTCGGCGTGCACCGGCTTCAGCTACACGGTCGCCGGCATGCAGAGTCTGGTCAACGCCGTGCGGTCCACCGGGGCCACCAACTACGTCATGGTCGGCGGCATCAGCTTCTCCAACGACCTGTCGCAGTGGCTGACCTACGCGCCCTCGGACTCCGCCGGGAAGCTCGCGGCCTCCTGGCACTCGTACAACTTCAACTACTGCAACACGCAGAGCTGCTGGGACTCCCAGATCGCGCCGGTCGCCGCCAAGTACCCGCTGGTGGTGGGTGAGATCGGCGAGAACGACTGCGCGCACGGCTACATCGACACGCTGATGAACTGGCTGGACGCCCGCAGCCTCAGCTACCTGGGCTGGACCTGGAACACCTGGGACTGCAGTTCCGGCCCGTCGCTCATCACCGACTACAGCGGCACCCCGACCGCCTACGGGCAGGGACTGAAGAACCGCCTCGCCTCCGGCTGACCGGAGCGCGGGCGGGGCAGGGCGGGGCCGTGCCGGATCATCGGCGCGGCCCCGGCCCCCGGCGAGAGGGGGCGAGAGGGCCACGGCTCCGCCGCGACCCGAGGACATCGCCCACGGCTGGCTGGTGGACAACGGCTTCGTCGAGTAGCCGGACACGGTCCCGCGCGGGGGAGACGACGAGGCGTCCCGGCCCTCGCCTCCCCCGCGCGGATGCGTCAGGCCCGGGGCGTGACCCGCCGGACCTCGATCAGCGCCAGGCTCTCCGGATGGAGGGTCGGCGCCTGGACGCCGAGCACGGACAGCACCCGGCCCGGCAGCTCGACACCCTCCGGCGTCCACCAGGGCAGCGGGCTGGTGACCGGGCCCCGGACCACGTCCCCCGGCGGCAGCGGGGCGACCGTGTAGAGCGCGTCCTCCGCCAGGCCGGGCAGGCGCACGCGGCCGGTCGGCACCTGCACGCTGGTGGTCTTCTGCACCACCGCGTACACGGCGTGGGACCGGTCGGGGGCCACGACGCCGTGCACGAGCACGGCGGGGTCGTGGTGGTCGCCGTGGACGACCGTGCCGGCGTGCAGCAGCGGCCGGAGCCGCTTGTGGGTCTCGATCCACTCGGCCAGCCGGCCGCGTTCCTCGGGCGTCGCCCGGGTCAGGTCCCACTCGATGCCCATGTGGCCGAAGAGCGCGGTGCCGGCGCGGAAGTCGAGACCGTGCGTGCGGCCCGTGGTGTGCGAAGCGGGGGCGCCGACATGCGCGCCCATCAGCTCGGGCGGCAGCAGCATCCCCGTCCAGAGCTGGATCTGCTGCCGCTCCAGGGCGTCGATGCAGTCGCTCGTCCACACCCGGTCGCTGCGTTCCAGGATGCCGAGGTCCACCCGGGCGCCGCCCGACGAGCAGGACTCGATCTCCAGCCCGGGGTGCCGTCGGCGCAGCTCGTCCATCAGCGCGTACACCGCGGTGGTCTGGGCGTGCACCCCGCCGACGCCGTACGGGCCGCTGCCCGCGTCGACGAGGTCGCGGTTGTGGTCCCACTTGAGGTAGTCGATGGCGTACTCGCCGACCAGGGCGTCCAGGCGTTCCAGCACGTACGCGTACGCCTCCGGCCGGCCCAGGTCCAGCACCTGCTGGTGCCGGGCCTCGGGGGGCATGCGCCCGGCGGCGGACAGGATCCACTCCGGGTGCGCCCTGGCCAGGTCCGAGTCGGGGTTGATCATCTCCGGCTCGACCCAGAGGCCGAACTGGAGCCCGAGGGAGCGGACGTGCTCGACGAGCGGGTGCAGCCCGCGCGGCCATACCTCTGGGTCCACGTACCAGTCGCCGAGCCCGGCCCGGTCGTCGCGGCGCCCGCGGAACCAGCCGTCGTCCAGCACGAACCGCTCGGCTCCGACCTCGGCCGCCGCGTCCGCCAGGGCGGTGAGGGTGTCCAGGTCCTGCCGGAAGTAGACGGCCTCCCAGGTGTTGAGCGTGACCGGCCGCGGGGTGGCCGGGTGGTGGGGGCGCTGCCGCAGGTAGGCGTGGAAGCGCGCCGCCATGTCGTCCAGGCCCTGGCCGTACGACGCCAGCAGCCACGGCGTCGCGTACGTGGCACCTGGCCGGAGGCGCATCTCGCCCGGCAGCAGCAGCTCACCGCCGCCGAGGAGCGAGACCACGGAGTTCGTGCGCTCGGCGAAGGTGCGGTGGTTGCCGCTCCACGCGACGTGCAGAGCCCACACCTCACCACGGCGGAAGCCGAAGCCCCGCTCACCCACCGCGTGCAGCAGCGTGGCGTCGACGCCGGTGCGCCCGCGGCGGTTCTCCCGCAGGTGCGTGCCGAGCGTGAACTCGTGCCGCTGCGGGGAACGTTCCCGCAGGTGACGGCCGGTCAGGTCGAGGACTTCGGTGGCGTGCGCCGGTACCGGGAGCGTGAGTTGCAGCGCGTCCACCGTGTAGGGACCGGTGCCCTCGTTGGTCAGCTCCGCGCGCTGGCGCACAAGACCGGACCCGGTCAGCTCCAGCTCCCACCGCAGGGCGAGCCGGGCCTGTTCGTCCACGGCCTCGACCGTCAGGGAGCGAGGGGCCGGGACGCGCACCTCCCGGACGGTGAAGGCGCTGGAGAAGTCGGAGCCCTCGCGATGGCCGGACAGCCCCGGAGTGCCCAGCCAGCCGGCCGACTGCTCGGGCAGCACGCTCACGGGGACCGGCACGTCGGGAACGCTGGTGCCCAGCTCGGCGCGGCTCGCCACGGCGAGCGAGGCGAGGACGCCCGAGCCGCCGGGGGCCTCATCGCCCGGGTCGCCCGGGTCGCCCGGGTTGCCCAGGTCGGCCCCCCAGTGCAGGATCCGGGGCAGCCGGGGGCCCGAACAGTCGAGCACGAGGCTCGTGCCGCCGGCTCGGAAGTGGATGAGGTGCTCGGTGCTCACGTGCGCACGCTTTCGATCGGTAGGTTGGGAGCGGTCGGCTCGACGACGGTCAGCTCACCCACGCCGGCCTCCAGTGATTCTCGGGCATGCGCGTCGATGCCCGAGTCGGTGATGAGCAGGTCGGCCGTCTCCAGCCCGGCGATGGCCGCCAGGCCGGGCGTGTCCCACTTGGTGTGGTCGGCGAGCACCACGACCCGGCGTGCCGAGCGGCACATCGCCCGGTTCGTCTCCGCCTCCTCGAGATTGGGCGTGCTGAAGCCGGTCCGGACGTCCATGCCGTGGACACCCATGAACAGCACGTCGACCCGCAGCGAGGCCAGCGCGGCGACCGCGACCGGCCCCACCAGGGCGTCGGACGGGGTGCGCACGCCACCGGTGAGGACGACCGTCTGCCGCTGCCGCCGGTGGGCCTCCAGGGTCTGCGCCGCCCGGAGACTGTTGGTGACCACCGTGATGTCCGGGATGTCGAGCAGGTGCCGGGCCAGGGTCCACGTGGTGGTCCCCGCGGTCAGCGCGACTGCGGAGCCCGGAGCCACCAGCCGGGCGGCCTCGGCCGCGATGGCCTCCTTGGCGGTGACCTCGCGGGACCGCTTCTCCCCGAACGCGGGTTCCGCGGCACTGCCGTGCTCCGGTGTGACCGCCCCTCCGTGGACCTTGTCGAGATGGCCCCGGCGCGCGAGGGACTCCAGATCGCGCCGGATCGTCATGTGGGACACGCCGAACCGCTCGGTCAGTGCGCCGACCCGGATCGAGCCGTGCTGCCGGACGAGTTCGGCGATCCTCTCCTGCCGTTGCCTCGCGAGCATCCCCTCACCGCTCCGACGGGGGCGTGCCGTCTTCCCGGATCACCACGACGTCGCCCGCGCGGACGACGGTCTTGCCGTCGGCGACGGTGCCGGTCAGCAGGTCGACGCCGCTCGCCGGGACGGGCACGTCACGGGAGGTGTGGTTGATCAGGAAGAGGTAGGCGGCGTCCGGCCCGCGCCTGCGGACCGCCTCCACCCCGGCCGGAACCTCGGCCGCGGCCGTGACACCGGCCTCCCGGCAGACCCGGGCCAGCAGCCCGCGCAGCGCGTCCGCGTCCGGCCGCGTCGCCACGTACCAGGACACGCCCGCGCCGTGGGAGTTGCGGGTGACCGCGGGGTGCCCCGCGACAGGGCCGCCGCACGCCGGGTCCGTCGCGAAGGACACGACCGTCTCGGCGCCGCGCGGCTCCACGAGCTCACTCCACACCGTGGCCCCCGAGCCGTCGGAGAGCCGGACGGTCTCCGCCTCGCGCAGCGGGAAGAACTCGTCGACGCGGACACCGAGCATGTCCCGGTACGCACCCGGGTGGCCGCCGAGCCGCACGTGGTCGTTCTCGTCCACCACACCGCTGAAGAAGCCGACGGCCGCGTGCCCGCCGCCCTGTACGAAGGCGTCCAGCGACGACGCGTCCGCGTCGGACGTCAGGGAGAGGCTGGGCACCAGCACAAGGCGGTGGCCGCTCAGGTCGCTCGCGGGATGCACCAGGTCGCAGGTGACACCCAGCGACCACAGCGCCTCGTACCAGGCGCGCACCAGGTCGAGGTAGCGCACGTCACGCGAGGGAGTGGCGTCCATCTCCAGCGCCCACCAGGCGTTCCAGTCGAAGAGCAGAGCCACGTCCGACACGACGCGGCTGCCGCGCACCTCGGCGAGGGCCCGCAGGTCCCGCCCGAGAGCGGTGACCTCGCGCCAGACCTTGGTGCCGGTGCCGCCGTGCGGGAGCATCGCCGAATGCCACTTCTCGGCGCCGGCCCGCGACTGGCGCCACTGGAAGTACAGGACGCCGTCCGCGCCGCGCGCCACGTGCGCGAGACTGTTGCGCCGCATCTGCCCCGGGGTCTTCGCCACGTTGCGCGGCTGCCAGTTCACCGCGGAGGTGGAGTGCTCCATCAGCAGCCACGGAGCGCCGCCGCCCATGCCGCGCGCGAGGTCGGCGTCGAGCGACAGCCCGACGTGCGCTTCGGGGTCCGCGGCCGTGAGGTACTGGTCCACGGACACGAAGTCGCACTCACCGGCGAAGGAGAAGCCGTCGACCTTCTTCTCCAGCGTGACCAGGAGGTTGGTGGTGAGCGGCACGCCGGGGGAGAGGCGGCGCACGATCTCCGCCTCGCGCCGGTGCAGCCTCAGCAGCGCGTCCGAGGAGAACCGCCAGAAGTCGAGCTGCTGGGTCGGATTCGGCACCGCGGCGGTGGCGCGCGGCGGCATGATCTCCGCCCAGTCGCCGTAGCGCTGGCTCCAGAACGCCGTCCCCCAGGCCTCGTTCAGGCCGTCCAGGTCCCCGTACCGCTCCCGCAGCCAGTCCCGGAACGCCTCGGCGCTGCTGTCGCAGTAGCAGTGCGCGTTGTGGTTGCCCCACTCGTTGTGCAGGTGCCACAGCGCGAGCGCGGGGTGGTCGCGGTACCGCTCCACAAGCCGTTCGACGAGCCGGCCGGCCGCCTCCGCGTACGCGGGACTGCTCGGGCAGAACGTCTGCCGCGAGCCGTGCGTGAGCCGGACACCGTCCGCGGTCACCGGCAGCGCCTCGGGATGCCGCAGCGAGAACCACGGCGGCGGGGACGCGGTGGCCGTCGCCAGGTCGGCGGCGATGCCGTTCGCGTGCAGCAGGTCCAGGACCTCGTCGAGCAGGCCGAACTCGTACTGCCCGGGGCGCGGTTCCAGGAACGCCCAGGAGAACACACCGACGGTGACGAGGTTGACGCCGGCCTCCCGCATGAGACGCACGTCCTCGTCCCACACCTCGCGCGGCCACTGCTCCGGGTTGTAGTCGCCGCCGTAGGCGATGCCGCCGAGCCGGTCGGACAGTTGCTTGAGCGCGTCGGTCACGACTTCACCGCTCCCGCCGCGAGGCCCGCCTTCCAGTACCGCTGGAGCACCAGGAAGGCGATGACGATCGGGACGACCGAGACGAGCGACCCGGTGAGGCTGAGGATCTGCAGCGAGGGGTCGCGGCTGACCTGGGACTGCCAGGTGAACAGTCCGAGGGTGACCGGGTAGAGACGGTCGTTCTGGAGCATCACCAGCGGCAGCAGGAAGTTGTTCCAGATGACCACGAACTGGAACAGGAAGATCGTGACCATGGCGGGTGACATCAGCCGCAGCGACATGGTGAAGAACGTCCGCAGCTCTCCGGAGCCGTCGATCCGGGCCGCCTCCAGCAGCTCGTCGGGCACGGACGCCGCCGCGAAGATGCGCGAGAGGTAGACGCCGAACGGGCTGACGATGCTGGGCAGGAACACCGACCAGAAGGTGTCGGTGGCGTCCACCTCGGCGAACAGCAGGAACAGCGGCAGCGCCAGCGCCGTGGCGGGGACCAGGACACCGCCGAGCACGACGTTGAACAGGAGCTCCCGTCCCCGGAAGCGGTACTTGGCCAGGGCGTAGCCGGCCATCGCGGACAGCAGGGTGCCGACGGCCGCGCCGGCCCCCGCGTAGAGGAGGCTGTTGAGCAGCCAGGGCAGGTACACCCCGTCCTGCTTGGCGAACAGCGCCCGCAGGTTGTCGAACAGGTGGAAGTCGGAGAACCACAGCCCGAACGAGTCGACCAGGTCGCCCTGGCTCTTGGTCGCGGAAACGATCAGCCAGAACACCGGCAGCAGCATGTAGACGGCGACGACGGCCAGGAAGCCGGTGGCCGCGATCACCGAGAGGCGGCTCTCCCGGGGGCCGCGCGGTGCGGTCTCGGAGGTCTGACGGGGCGCGTGGGCGCCCCGGGTGTCGGTGAGGAGGCTCATGACTCGGCCTTTCGCCCCGTGAGCTTGAGGAATCCGAACGACAGGACGAACGTGGCCAGCGCCAGCGTCACCGACATGGCCGCGGCCTCGCTGTAGTTGTTCGACGAGGCGAGCGAGTACGCCGCCAGGTTGGGTGTGTAGGTGCTGGTGACGCTGGTGGAGATGGAACGCAGCACCTGCGGTTCGGTGAACAGCTGCAGCGTCCCGATGATGGAGAAGACCCCCGTCAGGATGAGCGCCGGACGCAGGATCGGCACCTTGATCCGCCAGGCGATCTTCGCCTCGCTCGCGCCGTCCATACGGGCCGCCTCGTAGATGTCGGACGGGATGGCCTGCAGGGCGGCGTAGATGATCAGCATGTTGTACCCGGTGTACGTCCAGGTCACGATGTTGCCGATGGACCACAGCATCATCGACGAGCCGAGGAAGTCCGGCGCGGAGCCCGCCTTGTCGAGCAGGTCCACGATGGGCGACAGCCGCGGGTCGTAGAGGAAGGCCCACATGAGCGCCGCCACCACGCCGGGGATGCCGTACGGCACGAAGTAGGTGATCCGGAAGAAGCGCTTGAGGCGGGCCACCGTCGAGTCCAGCAGCAGCGCGAGCACCAGCGCCAGCAGCAGCATCACCGGGATCTGCACCAGCCCGAAGACCAGCACCCGGACGACGCTGCCGAGGAACTCGGAGTCGCCGAGCACTTCCTTGTACTGGTCGAGGCCGGCGAACACGGTCGTCTTGTGGCCGAAGGTGCCGCCGGTCCGCTCGGTCTTGAGCAGGCTCTGGTAGAAGGCGTAGCCGACCGGCACCAGGGTGAACAGGACGAACGGCACGAAGAACGGCAGGAGAAAGAAGACGGGCGCCCAGTTCCGTCTGCGGCGGGCGGGGACGCTGGCGGGGGCGGTCTGCGCCGGCGGCGGTGCTGTCGCCGCTATGGGGTCGGCGGTCATGTCGTGATCTCTTCCTGGACTGTGCTGGCGAGCGGGAACGGGCCGGCTGACCGCCGAGGAGATCACGGTCGACGGGCACGCCACCAAGCCCCCGGCCCGCTACACCGAGGCCAGCCTGGTCAAGGAGCTCGAGGAGCG
>NZ_JBFADM010000088.1:0-27830 GCF_040641355.1 Streptomyces sp. NPDC020996 | reverse complement strand
GGCGAGGTTCTCCCGGCGGGCGCCCCCCCCGGGGGGCGGGCGCCCACGGGGGGGCGGGCGCGGCCGCGGGCCCCCACCCCCCCCCCGCCCCCGCCCGCGCCCCGGGGGCGGGGGGCGGCGCGGGGGGCGGCGCCGGGGGCGAGCGGCGCGCGCTGACGGCGGCGCGCCGCCCGCGCCCCCGGCCGGTGCACACCGGCACCGGCGACGGACTCAGGCCGTTCAGGCCGACCAGGCCGGTCAGGCCAGCCCGGCGACCAGGTCGGCCACGGACTTGCGGCGGCCGGTGAAGAACGGGATCTCCTCGCGGACGTGCATCCGGGCCTCCGAGCCGCGCAGGTGGCGCATGAGGTCGACGATGCGGTGCAGCTCGTCGGCCTCGAAGGCGAGGATCCACTCGTAGTCGCCGAGCGAGAAGGAGGCGACCGTGTTGGCGCGCACGTCCGGGAAGCCGCGGGCCATCTTGCCGTGGTCGGCGAGCATGCGGCGGCGGTCCTCGTCGGGCAGCAGGTACCAGTCGTAGGAGCGCACGAACGGGTAGACGCTGACGTAGTTGCGCGGCGTCTCGTCGGCGAGGAACGCCGGGATGTGCGAGCGGTTGAACTCGGCGGGGCGGTGCAGCGCCATGTTCGACCACACCGGCTCCAGGGCGCGGCCCAGCTTCGTGCGGCGGAAGAGGTTGTACGCCTCCTGCAGCGCGTCGCTGGTCTCCGCGTGCCACCAGATCATGACGTCGGCGTCGGCGCGCAGCCCCGACAGGTCGTACGTGCCGCGGATCGTCACGTCCTTCGCGGCGAGCTGGTCGAACAGCTCCTGGACCTCGTCGGCGTAGCCCGCGCGGTCCTCGGGCAGGACGTCCTTCAGTTTGAAGACCGACCAGAGCGTGTAGCGGATGACCTCGTTGAGGTCCTTGGCCAGCTTGCCCTTGTTCGGGATCCTGCCGGACTCGGTGGTGGGGGCGTCGTCACTCATGTGCCTTATTCTCCTGCTCCTCCGTGCAGACTCTGCACCGGGTCGGCGGTGAGCCGCTGCACACCGCCGAGGTCTCCGTCGAGCTGGTCCACGGCCGCGTGGGCGCTCGCGATGCAGGCCGGGATGCCGACGCCGTCGTACTGCGCGCCGCAGACGACGAGGCCGGGCAGCTTGGCGACGTGCTCGCGGATGCGGGCCACGCGCGCGTGGTGGCCGACCGGGTACTGGGGCAGGCCGTCGGTCCAGCGGGTGACCCGGGTCTGCAGCGGTGTGGCGTCGAGGCCGGTGGCCGCCTCCAGGTCGCGCCGGGAGACGTCGACGAGGTGGGCGTCCTCGTGCTGGAGGATCTCCGTTTCGCGGTGGCGTCCGACGGAGGTGCGCAGCACCACCACGTCCGGGGCCGCCTCGGCCAGCCAGCTCCACTTCTGGGAGGCGAACGTGGACGCCTTGATGGTGTGGCCGTCGACGGGCGGCACGAGGAAGCCGCTGCCGGCCGGGAGGGAGACGTCGGCGCGGCGGTAGGCGAGGGTGACCAGGGCCATGGAGGCGTACTCGACGGTGCGCAGCTCGGCGGCGGCCGCGGGCGACTCGGCCGCCAGCAGGTCCGCGGCGGCGGGCGCGGGCACGGCGACGACCACGGCGTCGGCGTGCAGGACCCGGTCGCCCGTGGTCACCCGCCAGCCGCCGCCGGCCTCCCGGCGCAGCCCGGTCGCCGGCTGCCCGGTGAGGATCTCGCCGCCGCGCGCGGTGACCGACTCGGCGACCGCCTCGGGCAGCGTGCCGACGCCGCCGGCGATGCCCAGGAACACCGGGCCGGTCTGCGGGTCGGCGGCGGCCCTGGCCTGGATCTCGCGGACCGCCTCGGTCAGCGAGGTGTGCGTCAGGGCGGCCCGGTAGAGCTGCGGGACCGCCGAGCGCATCGAGATGCGGTAGGCGTCGCCGGCGTACACGCCGCCGAGGAGGGGCTCGACGAGGCGGTCGACGACCTCGCGGCCGACCCGGGCCGCCACGTACTCCCCAACCGCCACGTCGTCGCCGATCTCGGTGCGGGGCAGGTCGGCGTCGCGCTCGATACGGGCGACCCCCTCGTCGGAGAGCAGACCGGACAGGGCCGCGGCGGTGCCGGGGACGCCCATCACATGCCCCTTGGGCATGGGGCGGAGGGCGCCGCGGGTCCAGATGGAGGCGGCCGCGGTGGCGGGCGGCTGGAGACGGTCGGCGAGGCCCACCTCGCGGGCGAGGGCGACCGCCTCGGGCCGGCGGGCCAGCATCGATTCGGCGCCGAGGTCGACGCGGACGCCCGCGATCTCACCGGCGAGCAGCTTGCCGCCGGTCCGCTCCGACGCCTCCAGGACCGTCACGCGCGCCCCGCGCTCCAGCAATCGGTGCGCCGCGGCCAGTCCCGCGATGCCCGCTCCGATGACGACGACCTGCCCGGTGCCCGTGCGTGATCCGCTCATGGGCTCCACCCTCTCAGACGCCACCGGCCCTCACGCCAGGGCCTTGTGGCCCTGTCGAGTCGTGACCGTGACCTCATCGGAACCACCCGCGCCAAACGTCCGGGCCGCCTGCCGCGTCGTAGAGACGTAATTCGTCACAGACCCACGGGGGGATGCCCACATGCGCGTACAGCGTTCCGTACGACCCGTTCCGGCCCTGGCCGGGATCCTGCTGGCCGCGGCCCTAGCGCTGACGGGGTGCAGCGCGAACGACAGCAGCAGCAGCGACGCGGGCGGCGGCGCCGGCGAGAAGGCCGCCCAGCAGAGCGATGCGCAGGGCGGTGCACAGAGCGGCGCGCAGAGCGACGCCAAGCCGGGCGCCTCCGGCGGCGCCACGAGCGGCCGCGGAGCGTCCGGCACGCCCCGCCTGACGGCGAGCAGCATCATCCGCACCGCCTCGCTGACCGTTCAGGTCAAGGACGTGCCGAAGGCACTCGACCAGGCCCGCACCACCACCGAGAACGCGGGCGGCTACGTCGGCGAGGAGAACACCACCCGCGACGCGGAGGGCCATGAGCACACGCGCGTGGTGCTGCGGGTGCCGGTGGAGAAGTACGACGGCGTCCTCACCGATCTGCAGGGCGCCGGCAAGCTCCTGGACCGCACCGCGAAGGCCGAGGACGTCACCGACCAGGTCGTCGACGTGGAGAGCCGCATCAAGTCGCAGCGGGCCAGCGTCGCCCGGGTCCGCGAACTGATGGACCAGGCCACCAAGCTGAGCGACGTCGTCGCGCTGGAGGGCGAGCTGAGCGGCCGCGAGGCCGACCTGGAGGCGCTGCTGGCGCAGCAGGCGTCCCTGAAGGACCGCACGAGCCTGGCCACCATCACCCTGTCGCTGTCCGAGACGCCGGTGAAGAAGGCCGCGGAGGACGACGGCGACCCGGGCTTCGTGGACGCCCTCGCGGGCGGCTGGGACGCGTTCGTGACGATGCTGCGCTGGCTGGCGGTGGCGTTCGGGGCGGTGCTGCCGTTCGCGGTGGTGGCGGCCCTGCTCGTGCTCGTCTGGCGGCGGCTGGTGCGCCCCCGGCTGCGGCGGCGGACGACCGCCGCGCCCGTGCCGGGCGCGCCGATGCCCAACGCCCCGGTGCCCAGCGCGCCGATGCCCAACGCCCCGATGCCCAGCGCGCCGGTGCCGAGTGCCTCGGGCCACCTGCCGGCGGCCCGGCCGGTGCAGGAGGAGGGTGGCGAGCGGCACTGAAATGCCGGGGGGCCGTAGCGTGTTCGCATGACGATGAGCGGTGCGAGGGAGCGACTGGTCGTGATCGGCGGCGACGCCGCGGGGATGTCCGCGGCGTCGCAGGCCCGCCGGCTGAAGGGCCCCGGCGAACTGGAGATCGTGGCGTTCGAGCGGGGTCACTTCACCTCCTTCTCGGCGTGCGGCATCCCGTACTGGGTGGGCGGCGACGTGCCCGACCGGGACCGGCTGATCGCGCGCACGCCCGAGGAGCACCGCGCGCGGGACATCGACCTGCGCATGCGGACCGAGGTCACGGAGATCGACGTCGCCCGGGGGCGGGTACGCGCGCGTGACGTCGACTCCGGGGCCGAGTCCTGGACGTCGTACGACAAGCTCGTGATCGCCACCGGGGCGCGGCCGGTCCGCCCGGACCTGCCGGGCATCGACGCCCCCGGCGTGCACGGCGTGCAGACGCTCGACGACGGGCAGGCCCTGCTGGACACGCTGGCACGCACGCGCGGGCGGCGCGCCGTGGTGGTCGGGGCGGGCTACATCGGCGTCGAGATGGCCGAGGCGATGATCAACCGCGGCTACCGGGTGACGGTCGTCAACCGGGGCAGCGAGCCGATGTCCACGCTGGACCCCGACATGGGCCGCCTGGTGCACACGGCCATGGAGGGCCTGGGCATCACCATGGTCGACGACGCCGAGGTCACCAAGGTGCTCACGGGCGAGGACGGGCGGGTGCGGGCGGTGGCGACCGAGGACGCCGAGTTCCCGGCGGACGTGGTCGTCCTCGGCATCGGCGTGCGCCCCGAGACCGCGCTCGCCGAGGCCGCCGGGCTGCCCCTGGGCGCCCACCGCGGCCTGCTCACCGACCTCGCGATGCGGGTGCGCGGGCAGCGGAACGTCTGGGCCGGCGGGGACTGCGTCGAGGTCCTGGACCTGGTCTCCGGCCAGGAACGCCACATCGCGCTGGGCACCCACGCCAACAAGCACGGCCAGGTCATCGGCACCAACGTCGGCGGCGGCTACGCCACCTTCCCGGGCGTGGTCGGCACGGCGGTGAGCAAGGTGTGCGACCTGGAGATCGCGCGCACCGGACTGCGCGAGAAGGACGCCCGCCGGGCCGGCCTGCAGTTCGAGACGGTCACCGTCGAGTCGACCAGCCGGGCGGGCTACTACCCCGGCGCCTCTCCCATGACGGTGAAGATGCTCGCCGAGCGGCGCACGGGCCGCCTGCTCGGCGTGCAGATCGTCGGCCGGGAGGGCGCGGCCAAACGGGTCGACATCGCGGCCGTGGCCCTGACCGCGGGCATGACGGTGGAGCAGATGACGGCCCTGGACCTCGGCTACGCCCCGCCGTTCAGCCCCGTGTGGGACCCGGTACTGGTGGCGGCCCGCAAGGCGACGGCGGCGGTGCGGCGGGGCACGGTGTAGCGAGGGCCGGAGTGGCGGGGCACGGGGTGGAACGGGAGACGGGGTGGAGCGGGAGACGGGGTGGAGCGGGGCACGATGTGACGAGCGCGCGGGACGCGCCCACACGGGCGCGTCCCGCGGGGACGCTCAGGCCGACCCGTTGATCCGCTCGATCGCCTGCCGCGCGTGCTCGGCCGGCGCCCGCGAGGGCAGCGACGACACGGACGCACTCGCGGGCATGGCGGCGGCCGGCTGTTCCCCGGCGGGCTTCGCGTGCGCCGCGGCCGGCCGCGCGGACCGCAGCCGGTGGCTCACCGCCTCGTCCAGCGTCACCGGCCGCTGCATCTGCGAGGCCAGCCGTCCGGCCTCCTGGCCCAGCCTGGCCACGTCCTCCCAGGGCAGACGGACCACGAGGGCGAGCTCCGCCTCACCGTCGGGCAGTGCGTGCACCGCAGGAGTAACTCGGTCGTTCATCGCCTGTTTCCTCACGTCGTCCCCGCGACCCGCCTTCCCCGCGCCGCGGGCGGTTGAGGAGACATACGCACGCGCGCGTGTTGCCGTTCACGGGTTCGCGGGGCCGATCCCGGGCAGTAGTCCGTTGTGGTCATCCCCGTTCATGACGTGAACCCGGTGCGGCGTACCCCGTGGGTGACGTACACGCTGGTCGCCGCGAACGTCCTGGTCTTCCTGTACACGCCCGGCCTGGCCGGTTCCGTGGCGGGCGACAGCAGCCTGTCGCAGCTGTGCCACCTGCAGGCGTTCCTCGACCACTACGCGGCGGTGCCGCGGGAGTTGATCCACCATCAGATGCCGGGGCTGGTGCCGACCGGCGACGTCGCGGTGGGCGCGCACGGCGCGGGCTGCGTGGTGGCCCCGCCGGACTACGACAAGTCCCCGCCGGTGTCCGTGTTCACCGCGATGTTCCTGCACGGCAGCTGGCTGCACCTGCTGGGCAACATGCTGTTTCTGATGATCTTCGGCAACAACGTCGAGGACCGCATGGGGCACGTCCGGTTCACGCTGTTCTACCTGGTGTGCGGCTACGCGGCGTCGTACGGCTTCGCGCTGTTCAACGCCGACTCCGCCGACCCGCTGATCGGCGCGTCGGGGGCCATCGCGGGTGTGCTGGGCGCCTACCTCGTGCTGTATCCGAGAGCCAGGGTGTGGGTGCTCGTGCCGTTCCTGGTCTTCCTGCCGCTCAGGCTGCCGGCCTGGCTGGTGCTGGGCTTCTGGTTCGCGCTGCAGGCGGTGTACTCCTCCGGCGGGGGCGTCTCCGCCGCCGGCACCGTGGCGTACGCGGCGCACGTGGTCGGCTTCGTCGTCGGCATGCTGCTCGCCTGGCCGCTGAAACCGGGCACTCCCCCGCCGCCGGAACCGCCCGGCCTGCTGTTCGGCAGGCAGGCGCGGCCCCGGCAGACCTGGTAGGTCAGCGCGCGGTGTGCGTGTGGACGTATTCCACGAGCCGGGTGAGCGCGTCCGGGTCGGTGGACGGCATGACGCCGTGGCCGAGGTTGAACACGTGGCCCTCCAGGCCCGCCGCGGCGTCGAGCACCTCGCGGGTCTTCGCCTCGACGGCCTCCGTGGTGGCGAACAGCACCGTCGGGTCGAGGTTGCCCTGGAGCGCCTTGCCGGGGCCGACCCGCCGGGCGGCCTCGTCGAGGGGGACGCGCCAGTCGACGCCGACGACGTCCGCGCCGGCCTCGCCCATCAGCTTCAGCAGCTCGCCGGTGCCGACGCCGAAGTGGATGCGCGGGACGCCGTACCCGGCGACGGCGTCGAAGACCTTGGCGGAGGCGGGCATCACCGAGCGGCGGTAGTCGGCGGGGGCGAGCGCGCCGGCCCAGGAGTCGAACAGCTGGACCGCGGAGGCGCCCGCCTCGATCTGCACCTTCAGGAAGGCGGCCGTGATGTCCGCGAGGCGGTCGAGCAGGTCGGCCCACAGCTCCGGGTCGCCGTACATCATCGCCTTGGCGTTCTCGTACGTGCGCGACGGGCCGCCCTCGACGAGGTAGCTCGCGAGGGTGAAGGGGGCGCCGGCGAATCCGATGAGCGGGGTCGGGCCGAGTTCGCGGGTCAGCAGGCCGATCGCCTCGGTGACGTAGGAGACGTCCTCGGGGGTCAGGTCGGGCAGCCGCGCGAGGTCGGCGCGGGTGCGGACCGGCTGCTCGACGACCGGGCCGACGCCGGGCTTGATGTCGAGGTCGAGGCCGATGGCCTTCAGCGGCACGACGATGTCGCTGAAGTAGATCGCCGCGTCCACGCCGTGCCGGCGCACCGGCTGCAGCGTGATCTCGGTGACCAGGTCGGGCCGCATGCAGGAATCGAGCATCCCGATGCCCTGGCGGACCTTGCGGTACTCCGGCAGGGAGCGCCCGGCCTGCCGCATGAACCACACCGGCGTGTGCGGCACGGGCTCGCGCCGGCAGGCCCTGAGGAAGGCGGAGTCGTACGTGGCTGTCGGCTGCGGGCGGGCCGCGGGGGTGTCGTTGGCACTCACGGGGGAAAGTCTCGCACGACGCGGGCCGACGCCCGTCGCCAAGGCCGGGCGCCGCGCGGCCGGTCCGGCGTCGCGGGCCCGGGGTGTCTAGGCCCGCGGAGCCCCGGTTCCCTTTAACCTTCCCGCATGGCTGCGGCTCAGGAACGACTGTCGGACGGCGCTGGCGACATGGACGACGCGAAGGGCACCGGGGATGCGGACCGGCATGCGAGCACCACGGCTCCGCCGGCCTTCCGGGCCGCGGTCGAGGCGCTGCGCGGCAGCCGGCTGCGGCCCCAGATCGAGGTGGAGCCGACCCGCGCGCCGCAGCGGCTGGCGCCGTTCGCGTACGCGCTGGAGGCCACGGTCGTCGACGGCGACCAGGACCTGGCCGACGGCCGGCTGGTGCTGCTGCACGAACCGGAGGGGCACGACGCCTGGCGGGGCGCCTTCCGGCTGGTGACGCTGGTGCGCGCGGAGCTGGAGCCGGAGATGGCCGCCGACCCGCTGCTGCCCGAGGTGTGCTGGTCGTGGCTGACCGGCGCGCTGCAGGCGCGCGGCCTGGCGTGCGGCGAGCCCAGCGGCACGGTCACACGGGCGAGTTCCCACTACTTCGGCGGGCTGGCGGAGCGTCCCGCCGCCTCGCAGATCGAGATCCGCGCCTCCTGGACACCGCGCGAGGGCCTGGGAGGCGTCCCGGACACGGCCGGTCACCTGGCCGCCTGGTGCGATCTGCTCGCCCAGGTCGCGGGGCTGCCGCCGGCCGGGCCGGGCGACGCGTCGGTGGTGACGCTGCCGCAGCGGCGCGGACCGCAGTCGCCCCGCTGACCACGGCGGCCTCCCCGCTGACCACGGCAGCCTCCCCGCTGACCACCCTTTTGCCCATCTCTTTGTCGATACGGCCACTTTCAGTCATAGGTGACCCCTCGAACGAACCGATTCGTTCACCGAACGATCGACAGCCTGTCCGAATTGCGCAGATTGTTACTCACTAAATCGTGATCTTTTTCTAAAGGCCCGGAGGTTTGCTGCCGAAGACGACTTTGACCTACAAAGCCGTCCCACCCCCCAGGAGGCCTGGTGTCCGTTCTCCTCGAGCAGCCCGCAAGCCTGGTCGCCTACCGCCCGAACAAGCCGACCGCCATGGTGGTCGTGGCCGACCCGCGCGTCCGCTCCACCGTCACCCGCCACCTGTGGGCGCTCGGTGTGCGCGACGTCATCGAGGCCTCGTCCGTCGCGGAGGCTCGTCCCCGCATCGGCAACCCCCGCGACATCTGTGTCGCCGACGTCCACCTGCCCGACGGCTCGGGCCTCACCCTCCTGTCGGAGACCCGTGCCGCAGGCTGGCCCAACGGACTCGCCCTCTCCGCCGCCGACGACATCGGCGCCGTGCGCAACGCCCTCGCGGGCGGTGTGAAGGGCTACGTCGTCACCGGCACCCGTACCAACGTCGGGCTCCCCACCCGGCCGGGCGCCGCTCCGATCGGCGCGGCCGCCGCCCGTCTGCACCGCCGTCACCCGGGCGCCCCGAGCCACCCGGGCGGCTACCGGGAACTGTCCGGCCGTGAGGTCGAGGTGCTGCGGCTGGTGGCGGAGGGCCAGTCGAACAAGGCGATCGGCGTCTCCATGGGCCTGTCCGCGCTGACCGTCAAGAGCCACCTCGCCCGCATCGCGCGCAAGCTCGGCACCGGCGACCGCGCCGGCATGGTCGCCGTGGCCCTGCGCACCGGCATCATCCACTGACCCCCCGACCGCCCGCACCGTCCACCGCCCCCGACCGTCCGCAGGCAGCGGAGTCCGACCCCGGACACCGCCCCCGATCGTTCACCGGCGTGAACCGGACCGGCCCCCGAGCCCCGTCCGCCCGCCCATCCACGTCGTGAACCGGACGTTTCACCTTGCTGACCGGTTTACGACCCCCAGGCGCCCGTCGACGGAACGTTACGTCGGCGGGCGCTGTCCACACACAGATACCCTTGACAGGTGACCGACGCCCAAGAGACCGCAGCAGACATCTCACTGCGAACCACCGGAGGCGCCCCTCCGGACGACGGCGGATCTACTGACGAAGGGGCGCCGATTCCTCTGCTGGAGCCGCGCGAGGGCATTCCGCCCGTCACCGCCGACGAGGACGCGCTGGCCGAGGTGATCGCCGCCTTCGCCGCCGGCACCGGGCCCGTGGCCGTCGACGCCGAGCGCGCCTCCGGCTACCGGTACGGCCAGCGGGCCTACCTCGTCCAGCTGCGCCGCGAGGGCGCGGGGAGCGCGCTGGTGGACCCCGTGGCCTGCCCCGACCTCTCCGGTCTCGGCGAGGCGCTGGCCGACGCGGAGTGGGTGCTGCACGCGGCCTCCCAGGACCTCCCGTGCCTGCGCGAGATAGGCATGGTGCCGGCCCGGCTGTTCGACACCGAACTCGCGGGGCGCCTCGCCGGGTTCCCGCGGGTCGGACTGGGCGCCATGGTCGAGGGCGTCCTCGGATTCGTCCTGGAGAAGGGGCACTCCGCCGTCGACTGGTCCACCCGCCCGCTGCCCGAGCCGTGGCTCCGGTACGCGGCGCTGGACGTCGAGCTCCTGGTGGACCTGCGCGACGCGCTGGAGAAGGAGCTGGAGCGGCAGGGCAAGCTGGAGTGGGCCCTGCAGGAGTTCGACGCCATCGCGGCCGCGCCGCCCGCCGAGCCGCGCAAGGACCCCTGGCGCCGCACCTCCGGGATGCACAAGGTGCGCCGGCGCCGGCAGCTCGCCGTGGTGCGCGAGCTGTGGCAGACCCGGGACCGGATCGCCCGGCGGCGGGACGTCTCCCCGAGCAAGGTGCTGGGCGACGCCGCGATCGTCGAGGCGGCTCTCGCAATACCGGCCAACGTGCACGCGCTGGCCGCGCTGAACGGGTTCGGCCACCGCATGGGACGACGCCAGCTGGAGCAGTGGCAGGCGGCGGTGGACCGCGCCAGGGAACTCCCCGACGCGCAGCTGCCGCAGCCGGGCCAGCCGGTGACGGGACCCCCGCCGCCGCGGGCCTGGGCCGACAAGGACCCGGCCGCCGCGGCGCGGCTGTCGGCGGCGCGGGCCGCGGTGTCGGCGCTGGCGGAGCGGCTGAACATGCCGCAGGAGAACCTGATCACGCCGGACACGGTGCGGCGCGTGTGCTGGGAGCCGCCGCAGGTCGTGGACGCGGAGTCGGTGGCGGCCGCGCTCACCGGGCACGGCGCGCGGCCCTGGCAGGTGGAGCAGGTCACGCCGGTGCTGGTGACCGCCCTGTCCGCCTGACCGCCGCCGGCACCCCGCGCCGTCCGACGTCGAGATCACGCCAAGATCCAGACTCTGGTCCGTGTGCGGATGACGCGCCCGTGGCACTCCCGGACGTGATCGTCGGCAGGTGATCGTCCGCCACGGGCCGGTTCACGGGTTCCGGATGGTGCGCCCGAGGCTCCTCGCGGGTTCCGCGACGGGAGGAAGGCGCACGGTGGGCGTGCCGACGTGGACTGCCGAGCGGCGCCTGCGACCGGCCGAGCGGGCCGAGCTGCTGCGCAAGGAGCGGGGGGCGACGCCGGACCGGGTCGGCCGGAGGCGGCCGAGGTGGCGTCCGGGAGTGGGCCGAGGCGACGACAGCCCCAGCCCCGGCAGGCGAGCCCGCCCCCGAGGCCCTTGCCGGCACATCCGCTCAGTGCCGTCCCGGTCCGCGAAGCATCCGGCGCTTGCCCATCACCCGCTTGCGCGCATGTGCTCTTCCGCGCGTCGCTCGAACTCCTCCGGAGACACGTCCTCGACATGGGTGGCGATCGTCCACCGGTGCCCGAACGGGTCGATGACCTGTCCTGTCCGGTCACCGAAGAAGTTGTCCTGCACTTCTCGCTGCTGCTTCGCTCCGGCCTGCAACGCCCGGGCGAAGGTGGCGTCGACGTCCTCGACGAACAGGTAGAGGGTGACCGGAGTACCGCCGAGAGTCTTGGGGCCGGGCAGGCCGACCTCCACCCACTCGTCGGACAGCATGACAATCGTGCCGCCGATCTTGACCTGCGCGTGCATGATCTTGCCGTTGGGAGCGACGTGACGGGACAGTTCCTTCGCCCCGAAGGCCTCGCTGTAGAAGGCGATCGCCTCACTCGCCCCGTCCACGGACAGATATGCCGTCAGCTCCGAGTATCCGTCCGGAATTGCGTTGACCATTTGTTACCTCCGTACTGTTGGGGCGCCAGGGCCCTCTTGATGGATCTCCGTGGCAGAAGAAGCGGCGTCCGGTGCGTGCTCCCGGCCACTGGGGCTTGCGCGCGATGCGGCGAGAGGGCGCGCCGGGCGTCGCGACGCCGCGGAGAGCCGTCAGCAGGGCCCTAGTCGGCGGTGAGCTGATCGAGTGCGTCGAGGAACGTACGCAACTCGTTCTCCGTGCCGAGCGATACCCGCAGATGGCCGGGAAATCCGAACATGCCGGTGTCCCGCACGAGAATGCCGTGGTCCTTGGCGAGTGCGTTCTGCGCCTCGGTGGAGCCGTCGACCTGGACGGCGACGAAGTTCGTCACCGATGGCAGGTACCGGTACCCCCGCCGCTCCAGTTCCGCGCAGAACCACTCGCGCCGTTCGGCCGTGCCGGCCCGGATCGCACCGAGGAATGCCTGATCGGCGAGCGCGGCCAGTGCCGCCGCCTGTGCCACACGGTTGACGCTGAACGGGAGGACGTTCAGCGTCCGGCGGACCTCGGCGATGAGGTCGGCACGGCCGACGGCATATCCGATCCGCAGGGCTGCCAGCCCGTATGCCTTCGAGAAGGTACGCAGCGCGAGCACCGGAGCGCCCCGGTCGAGGAAGTCCCTTGTCTGCGGCAGGCCCGGGTCGCTGAACTCCTGGTAGGCCTCGTCGAAGACCAGCGGCACCTGGCCGGCGTGCGCCGCGGAGACCAGCGTGCCGAACGTGTCTCTGGACAGCGCGGTTCCGGAGGGGTTGTGCGGATTGCACACGTACCCGATGCCGTGGTGGAGAAGCCGGTCCGCGAACGCCTCCACGTCGAGGTCCGCGTCCCGCAGTGGCAGCTCGACCGCCCCACGCCCGATGCGTTCAAGGGCTTCCCGGTAGCCGGGAAAAGTGCCCGCGGTGACCAGGCCGGGGCGGGAGAGTTCACCGAGGCTCAGTGCGGTGGCCAGCACCAGCTCGTCGCTGCCGTTGGCCACCGCGATCTGGTCCTCGGAAACCCCCCAGTGCTCGGCGAGGGCCTCGACGAGGCTCTCCCTCTGCGGCGCCGGATAGCGGTTGACCCGTTCCAGCGCGGCCGTCGCCGCGGCGACGGCCGCGGGGCTCGCGCTGAAAGGACTCTCACTCAGGTGCAACCGCACCATCGTGTCCGCGTCCGGCACGCTGGTGTTGTACACCTTCGGCTCAAGCCGTGCCGGCGCACTCACAGGTCCGATCCCAACAGGATGCCGAAGCAGTAACTCCCCACCACTGCTTCCTTGGTGACGAAGTAGTGCTCGCTGCCCGCCGGAATGCGCATCACCGCCGGTGAGGTCAGTTCATGACGTACGCCGTCGAGATGCACCTCGATGCGGGCCTGGCCCGGATCCGGCGAGATGAGGAAGTAGATCTCGTCGACCTCGTGGGTGTGCGGCTCTGCGACCGGCTTGTCCACCAGGGCGCTGAGCTCACCACCAGCGATCTGGACCGGCATGCCGCCGAACATGTCGGCGGTGAGGTAGAAGGGCGCGGGCTGGTGATGCCCCGCCACCGCGAGCGGAACGGGAAGCCGGGACACTATCTCGGCGGCGACGCGGCTCACGCTGCCTCCAGAACGAACAGATAGGTGTGCGGGGCGCCGAAGGGCACAGCACGGCGGAGGCGCATGCCTCCCTTGTCGAAGAGCTCCTCGTAGGCCTCACGGGTGTAGATGGGAACGCCCATGAGCGCGTGGGCCAGTTCGAAACCGCTGGAGAAGACCGGCAGGGTGTTCTCGCCGTTCCGCGGCCGCACCGTGGTGTCGCCCAGCAGGAACGTGTTCGCCTTGGGGAAGGCCGCACGCAGCCGGGGAATCACCTGATCGCGGCGGGCCGGGTCGACCAGGAGGTCGTGCAGGAACATGAAGCTCATGACGACATCGGCTTCTTCGGCGCCCTTGACCTGGTGCTCGTTGAAGAGGATGTCGAGCACGTCGGCGCACACGGGCGTGACCGTGCCGTCGAGGCCGTACCGTTCGACGGTGCCGACCGCGAGCTCGGTGGCGGACTTGCTGATGTCGATGCCGATGCCGCGGCTTCCGGGGCGTGCCTTGACCAGCCGGGAGACCCGCTCGCTGACGCCGGCACCGAGGTCGACGAGCGTGGTGAAGTCGAGTTCGGCGATCTCCTCGTCCAGGATGTGCCGCATGAGAGCGGTGTCCGCCTGGGCCGAGCCGAGCGCCACCATCCCCTCGTCGCGATGGAGGTCGACGCCGAATCGGCGCTCCCCGCGGGCGACAGCGGCGGCGTTCGCGAAGACGTCGTGGTAGCCGCCGACGCCCCAGGTGAAGAAGCCGAGCGTCCGGCGGACGTCCTCCCCCGTCGGGGTCGCCTCGACGCGGTCACCGCGCGATCGCAGGTATCCGAAGGATTCCGCGGCGCGGACCAGGGCGTGGACGATCGTCTCGTCCAGCTCGTTCTCACGGCAGAACGAGGCGACCTCGACGGAACCGTCGTCCTGGAGCTTCCGGAACATTCCAAGGCGCTCGAGTGCGTGCACCACGTGCGCGCAGATGAAGCCGTTGAAGGCGGTATCGGGATTCAGTGGTGTCAGGGCCTCGCCCTGCCACTGCGCAGTGAAGGTTTGTACCGGCGACAATCGTCTACACCTCTCGGGGAAGCGGCGGACGGGCAGGGGCGCCGTCCGCCGCGAGGACGATCTGGTCAGAAGGCCTCGAGCCGGGCCAGGTTGGTGGCGATCGAGTACGGGGTCAGGTCCACGCTGGGCTGGTGACCCAGGTAGAGGTCACGGATGATCTGGCCGGCGACCGGCGCCTGCGCCAGTCCGTGGCCGGTGAAACCGGCGGCGAAGAGGATCCGCTCGTGCTCGCCGCCCGCCTTGCCGATGAGGGCCGACTTCGTCGGCGTGACGTCGAGGGTTCCGGTCCACGCGCTGTGCAGCTTGACGTTCTTCAGGCGTGGGTACCACTTCGGCAGCTCCTCGACGGCCGCCTGGAACCAGATGTCCCGCATGCCGTCCTGCTTGGAGATGCGCTCCAGGCCGACGAGGAAGGACTTGCCCATGCCCATCGTCTTCAGACCGGACACGGGGTGGAACGTGAATGGCGAATCGTGCACGTCGCCCTCGTCGACGAGCGGGTCGGTGTGCAGCAGCTCGGCGAACTGTCCCCACACCGGCAGGTCCAGGCCGGCCATCTTGGCGACCTCGCCGCTCCACGGTCCGGCCGCGATGACGATCGCCTCCGCGGTGAAGTCACCCGACGTCGTGCTGACCACGCCGCTGCCGGCGTCCAGCCCGGTCACGGTGATACCGCTGAGCAGTCGCGCGCCGAGCTTCTTCGCGCCGTCGGCGTATCCCTGGACGATCACCTCCGGCTTGACGCGGTACGTCTGCGGGTTCCAGACCGCAGCCTCGATCGTGTCCGGGTCGAGCCAGGGGTTGAGCTCCACCGCCTGCGCGGCGGTCAGCAGTTCCAGCTCCGCACCGGCCTCGCGGTGGTCGGGCAGCTCCGCCTCCAGCTCGGCCGCCTGCTGCGGGCTGGTCAGCACCGTCAGCAGCCCGAGGTTGGCCAGTCCGAGATCGACCCCCATGCCCCCGGCGAAGGTCTTGAAGTCCTCCAGGCTGCGTGCGGCCAGCTCGGAGTCGTGCGGCTTCCGCGGGAAGTAGGTGCGGAACGCACGGGCGGTCTGGGACGTGGTCGCGGCACCGAACTGATTCTTCTCCAGCAGGAGGACGTCGACGCCCGCCTTGGCGCAGTGGTAGGCGATGGAGGTACCGATCACCCCGCCGCCGATGATCAGCAGTTCCGCCGTGTTCTTCTGTTCAGACATTCGCACTCCTCGTGACGGTCGGACGGTAGGTCCAGCTGTCGCCTTCCAGATCCCACGGGAACAGCTGAAGATTCCAGGCACCGATGGAGTTGACATACGTCGCCATCTGCGCCATCAGCGCGACAAAATCTTCGCGGGTGGTGATTCCGTCAAGGGCGGCAATCACCTCTTTGGTGATGTCCCACAGCGTGTTCAAGCCGCAGTAGCCGAGGAACTCGGTCGGCTTGACCAGCAAGATCTTGGCCATCTCGAGCAACGCCGAGAGCGGGATTTCGGTCAGCCGGGCCGCACGCACGAGACTCGTGTAGGAGACATAACCCAGCGGCCGGGTCTCACCATTGACGGCGACCAGCGTCGTCAATACCGAATTCTTCGTTCCGGCCCCGGACGGGAACTTTCCTTCGTGGATGTCGACCAGTTCATCCGTCGGGTCGACCAGCACGCGCTCGGTTTCCGCGGCGATCCGCTCGACCAGCGCGCGGACCCGCTCGGACTCGGCGTCCATCCGCCGCACTCCGTGGCCGGCCGGTCCGTCCACCCGCCGCACCTGGGCGATCACGGGCTCACCGTTGCGGTACACGGAGTCCCAGATCAGCTGGCCGATCTTCGGCAGCGACTCGACGTCCTCGGGCACGACCGAGCCGATCGGCGAGGTCGGCATCGGCTCGGTCAGCTCGCCGTACTTGATGGTCAGGTGCTGCACGGCGGAAAGGAACACCGTGCCTATGGGCTGAATCTTTCGATCCACCTTGTAATCCGGAACCGCGTGCAGCAGATCGTGCGCCGGCGGCACGTGGTACATGCAGTCACCGGCCACGAGTGCGTGACCCTGCAAAGTCCGGTACGGCAGTGCTGCCCAGAGCGGCTCGACACAGTCTGCGTTACGGCCTTCGTCGAGGGTGATCCGGACCCTGGCGCCGATCGACTCCCAGGCGATCTCAATTTGGCGCATTATGCCCCCAGCTCGTTGTACTCGACCCCTGTTGCCGGACAGAGCGCACGCCAGGTTCCCAGGGGAGTTGGATTTCAGTCACGGGCGAGATCCCGTCACGACCGACTATAGGAGCGGCGTGATTCCGTCGGTCAATAACGGTGGCATCTTTGTCAGAACGCCGGTTGTTTGTCACTTCGCGGCCCGGGCCCTATTCCAGGCATGCCAAATGCCGGCACCTGCCGGGCAGGCACCGACATTACCGGCACGATCAGCCGGGGACGATGAGCGTCGGAGTCCTCAGCCCGATCGCCCCGTCGGCATGTGGGCCTGACTCGCGCTCCCCGGACCCGCCGCGGGCGCCTGGGCCGCGGGACGCGCCAGCCTCGAGGCACAGAGCAGCGCTGTCAGGCAGACCGCGACGGGCAGCACCGCGGTCTCCCGCAGGGCGTCGACGAGCCCGTCCCGGAGCACCGCGTCGCCCGCAGCGCGGATCCTGTCGACGGCCTCGGGCGGCTGGCCGAGGGACAGCGTGCCGGCGAACGTGTCACCACCCCGCAGGGTGGTGGCGCTGATTCCGGCGAAGTGGTCGATGAACGAGGTTCTGACCTCCGGCGGCAACTCGGCCGCCCGCTCGGCGGCATGCTCGTGCAGTGAGGCGCTGAGCCGGTTCTGCAGCAACGCGCCGATCGCGGATCCGCCGAGCACCGCCCCGATCTGCCGGGTGGTGTTGAAGACGCCGGACGCGCCTCCGGCCAGTTTCGGGTCCAGATCACCGACGGCCAAGTTGGCCGTGAGGACGAACACGCAACCGACACCGAGACCCGTGATCACCAGCGCGGGAACGAACTGCCAGGGGTGTGCGCCGACTTTGGCCTGAACCGCCAGCAGGGTCAGTCCGGCGGCGTACGCGACCAGGCCGAGCATGAGCATCGGCTTGCGGCCCATGCGGTCGGACAACCGGCCGCCGATCGGGGCGACCAGGCCCGACGCGAACGAGGCCACGGCCAGCGTCATCCCGGCCGTGCTCGGCGACAGGCCCAGCACGAACTGCAGATAGATCGTCATGGGCAGTGCCAGGCCGATCATCGCGAAGCCGAAACACAGCATGGTGGCGCTGGCCACCGAGAAGCCACGGTTGGCGAACAGGGCGAGCGGAACCAGCGGCTCCCGGTTCCCGACCCGTTGCACCAGCACGAAGACGGCGAGCAGCAGCCCGCCGAGGGCGAGCAGCAACCAGATCGACAGGGGACCGGCGACGGTGCCCCAGTGGTATCGCTCGCCTTCGAGCAGGCCGAAGCTGATGGCGAACAGCGCCAGGCACATCAGGATCATGCCGGGGATGTCGAACCGGTGGTGGGCACCCGGTCGTGGGTCCGGAACGACCAACACCGCGAGGATCACGCCGAGGACCCCGATCGGCACGTTCACCAGGAAGATCCACTGCCAGCCGAGCGCGTCGACGAGCACCCCGCCGAGCAGTGGACCGCTCACTGTGGACAGCGCGGCGACCATGCCCCACACCCCGATGGCGGCTCCCCGCCGGTTCGGCGGGAACAGCATCGTGATGAAGGCGAAGGTCTGCGGGCCGAGCATGGCCGCACCGATGCCGGCGAGAACGCGGGCCGCGATCAGCTGGTCGGCACTCGTCGCGGCGCCGCAGAGCGCGGAGGCCACCGTGAAGACGACGAGGCCGGCCACGTAGAGCCGTTTCGGCCCGAACCGGTCTCCCAGTCTGCCCGCGGCGATCAGCAGCACGGCCAGGGCGAGCACATAACCGTTGACGACCCACAGGATCTGGTCGAAGCCGGCGTTCAGATCGGCCTGGACGGCGGGAATGGCCACGTTGACGATCGAGGTGTCGAGCAGCGTCATGAAGAACCCGGCACACAGCACGCCCAACACGCCCCAGGGGCTGCTCCGGATGCGCACTCCCGCTCCTCGGGTGGTCATGCCCCGTTGCGGGCCAGTGAGAACGGCGTGATGTCGACGTCGGGCCGCCGACCGAGATAGAGATCGCGGATGATCTTGCCGGTGGCGGGTGCCTGGCCGAGTTCGTGGCCGGTGAATCCGGCGGCGAAGAAGATCCGCTCGTGCTTGCCGCTCGCCTTGCCGATGAGCGCCGTCTTCGAGGGTGTGACGTCCAGGGTTCCGGTCCAGGCACTGTGCAGCTTGACGTCTCGCAGTCGCGGGTAGCGTTGTGCGACCTCTTGGCGAGCCGCCTCGTACCAGATGTCCCGCATGCCCTGCTTCTTGGAGAAGCGCTCGAGTCCCACCAGGAAGGACGGCCCGATCCCCATCGTCTTCAGTCCGGCGCCGGGGTGGAACGTGAACGGCGCGTCGACGTCGGCCTCGCCGACCGGGTCGGTGCGGTACAGCTCGGCGTACTGGCCCCACAGCGGCAGTTTCAAGCCGGCCATGTCGGCGATATCACCACTGCACTGCCCGGCGGCGATGACGATCGCCTCCGCGGTGAAATCGGCCCGTGTAGTGGCGACGTGGCCGGTGAGCGGGTCCAACTCGGTGGCGACCGCGCCGCTCATCAGGTGGGCGCCGTGCTTGCGTGCCCCCTCGGTATAGGACCGGAGCACCTCGTCAGCTCTGAGGTGGATCATCTGCGGGCACCAGACCGCCGCTTCGACGTCTGCCGCGTCCAGCCAGGGGTTGCGCCGGACGGCCTCCGCGGCGGTCAACAACTCCAGTCGCACGCCGGCTTCGCGCTGTGCGGGCAACTCCGCCTCCAACGCGGTCGCCTGCTCCGGGGTGTCCGCCACGACGAGCATCCCGGTCTCCGTGATCCCGAGATCGGCGCCCATGGTGGCGCCGAACGAACGGAAGTCGTCAAGGCTGCGCACCACGAGTTCGGAGTCGTGCACCTGCCCCGGAAAGTAGGTGCGGAACGCGCCCGCGGTCTGGGTCGCGGTGGATTCGGGCTCATCCCGCTCCAGGAGGACGACATCAATTCCCGCCTCCGCGCAGTGGTAGGCAATCGACATGGCGATCACGCCGGTACCGATGATCAGTAGTTCTGTCGTGTTCTTCTGCTCAGGCATGTGTGATCTCCCATGACGTGGCCTGCCCGCGGCGATACCGGCAACGTATCAGCGGCGTTAATTCACTTCGGTCAGAAAGAATGAGCTTTGTCACCTTCTCGTCCGCGCAGGAAAGGCGGCTCCGCCTCAGCGGCCTGACATGTCCGGCAGGTGTCCGGGGCCGACCAGCACTCGCGCGGCGTGCGCCGCCGAGGCAAGGGTGACGTGCCGATGCCAGCCCGGGTAGGACCGGCCGCTGAAGTCCCAGATGCCGACCTGTTCGGAAATCTCCTCAAGGTCACGGTCGACCCGCTGCAGGAGTCTGGTCAGGCCCACTATGGAGGCGATCGGCATCGACGTCAGGGTCGTGACCCACAGCTCCTCGTTCGTGCTTTCACCGAGCGGACTGACCGTGAGCAATTGCATCGGAGGCTGCCGGAAATCGGATCCGATCGGTGCCTGGACGTCGACGGCCGCGACCATGAGCGCCTTCGGCGTCCCGGAATCCAGAACGGTTATCGGGCGCCGACGGTATTTGGCCGCCTCCGCGATCTGACGGGCGATCTGCGGGGCGTGCGGACGATAGCCGGCGAGACCCGCGTCGTTGACGTACAGCGGCATGCTGTGCGGAATCCGCACAAGGACGGGGAACCTGGCCGTGCACAGTGTCCGGAAGAGCTGGGTGGTGTCCAGATCACGCCCGTCGAGCAGCGCGGGAGGGTCGCTTTCCCGGTGCTCACCGGGAACCCGCAGGAAGGCCTGGGCCATGCATTCACCGAGCGACTCGGCACGCAGGTTGTCGGGGAGCGCCGCGCGGCTGCGCCGCTGATCGTCTTCCAGCCACTCCTTGGGCATCTGGAGCCGCCAGCCCACGGGGAAACTGCCCTGCCCGGACACGGCCAGGACCCCGACCGCCTGCTGGGCGTGCACGGCCTTGCGGCGGGCGGGGCAGAACCGCCTGCTCACGCCCACTGTGTGCAGGCCCGCCTTGGGAATCATGACCGGGCGGATGACCCACGCCTCGGGCGCCGACGCGCTCCTGACGTACTGGGCCAGTGCGGCGCGGACCGGCTCCCAGCCCCACGTCGAGTCGCTGATGAAGTGGTGCAGGCGCTGGTCGATCCCCGGTCCGCCGATGAACGCCGCGATGTTCCTGATCGTCTTGCGGCCCGGCGTCTGAAGCAGTCCCAGCAGGTACTGCCGGGCCCGCTGCCGTTGGTCACGGCGGACCAGCATGCCGAACAAGTCGTCGCACAACTCGTCGAGGAGGGTGATGTCGAGCGGTCCCGTCTCCTCACGGCGGACATGGTCCGGCTGCGGAGCGGACCCGCCGCCGGATGTCAGGTACGGCCGATGCCCGGGCAGCTGTCGCACTGGCGTCTCCTGCTGGGGCAGGACCCGTTCGCAGGTGATCCCCCGAACGTCGGCCATGCAGATCGGGCGGCCGCGGCCGTCGAGCGTGGTGCGCATGGCCGACGCGACGTCCGGGGCGGTCGAACACCCGCGCTTCGCGCCCAGGGCTTCCGGTACGAGACCGGCCGCCGCCCTGATGTCCCGATCCGGCTGCTGCGCAGGAGACTTGGGGAACTGATCCGACTCCGCCCCGCGGCCGGCGAGTGACGACGGCACGCCCCGTCCGTCGTTCGGCCTGCCCGCCGGGACGAACACGTCCCTCTCGTCACCATCGACGAAGATGACGTCGATGGACTGCTCACCGCGGAGTTGCACCGCCTTCAGACGGTGCATTCCTTCGATCACTCGCATGGTGTTGCGATGCACGACGATCGGCGGCAGCTTCCCCGACAACTGGGAAAGCATTTCTACGTACTCGTCGCTCTCGCCCCTGCTCCGACCGGTCACATCCGGCCACAGGCTGCGTATCGGAATGGTCCTGACCTGCCCGGACTCCCGCGTGTCCTGATCAGGAAATATCGTATCGGTTCGGTCCGGGCTGGCGACTGATAACGGTGTGCACCTCATCGACGACAATCCCCCTGTTTCTTTTGTCAGTGTCAGTGCTTCATCAAGCCGCAGGCTGCGTCACAAAAAAGCGCCGGACGCACCTTCCGGAAAGTCCCGCATCCAGATCGTCAGCGGGCGGCGCTTCATTTCTCCGAACCGACAGCTTTCCCACGTTCGACTGAGCTTTTGAACCTCGACACACATTCCTGGGACGACGGTCTTTTGACCACTTTCGGCCGAGAAATCCACGGTCCATGAATCTCTCCGGTCGTGGCCGAACAAAGCTGAAAAAGACCCCAGGTGAAACTCGAAGGCGAAAATCCACGCGAGATTATTTGACCCTCTCGCCCAACAGGAAAGACATCTTCACCTGGCCCGGACGCCGGACGTACAGGATCAGGGCAGGCAGAATCCACTCACCGAAACCGAGAGAAAAAGAAGACGAAGCAGCTGGCCGCGGCTGTGACCAGATGACCCGCTAAAAAACGAGAAATCGATTTCCGGGAACTATCGCAATACCCATCCGCGCCTCACACGGTCGGACGTTTCCCGCTCGCCCGAGTCAGGTCGGTAGAGACGGAGGAATGCCTTGACGCCGCCGACGACGAGCTGGGTGATCTCGGCCTCGCCGATGGGGATCGCGCCATAGAACGACCGCTGCGCCACGCTGACGAAGGTCAGCAGATAGAAGTGCAGCGCCGCAGTGTCGGCATCGTCGAAGGCGAGGAGGCCGTGGTCGGCCATCTGGGACATATACCTGGCGAGCTCCTGCTTGAACGCCCGGGGCCCGGTGTCCTGCCAGGCCTCCAGCACCGCCGGCGGGATACGCGCCGCCTCGGCCTGAATGGTGCGGACCAAGGCGAAGTGCCCCGCGAACGCCGTGGGCGAGCTGGCCCACTCCAGCGCGAAGGCGACGAGATCCTCCTCGAGATCGAGGATCTTGCGCAGATGCCGGTCCGCGATCCGGGTGTGGGTCTCGGCCACCTCCGCGGAGCCTTCGAGGATGACCGACAGAAACAGCTGTTCCTTGTCCTGGTAGTGGTTGTAAATAGTGCGCTTGGACACGCCGGCTTCCGCCGCGATCATGTCGACGCTGGCACCGCTGTACCCCTTCTGCCCGAACACCGCCCGCGCCGCCTGAGCGATGGCGCGATGTTTGTCGGGTTGACCACGGTGCGTTCGCTGGGGTACTGAACCCTGACTGCTCATCTACCCTCTCAACAGATCACGCCGCGCATCCAGAGCGGGAGGGGTGGGCGGTCATGGTCGTGCATCTCGAGCGCGGGCGCCGCTTCCCCAATGTGGTGCCTCCCGGCACCCGACCCCCTGGCAATGCGGCACTTCCGCATCACTCAGATCTGTACGCAGCTGCTCAACGGCGGTCACCACCATCGATCAAGCGGCGCTGATCACCGTGTTCACTTCCAAGTCCCTTGGCTCGAACGTTATACCGAGCGGTATAAGTACGCAACTACCTGTTGCAGAAGCCTGCATCGACGGGCGCCCGACGGAGTCGCCGACCTGATGGACTGCCAGCCCACTTGACGAAGTCAGGTGACGGGAGTTTGCCGCGCTGTCGGCCAACCAGAAGACTGGCAACGCGCTGGGAGTGGACCTCGTTGCCCGTGAGGTCAGGGTTGTACCTCCTGGCGATCGAGTTGCATGCCCGCCCTACCGTGCGGATCGCCACAGCACGGCACCGACATCCGTCCGTAGCTGGACACGTATGGAGCAGCTCCCGGGGGTCACTGTGCTCACCACTCATTCGTCTCTGGACCGATCGGCTGACTTGCACGACGTTGTCCGTGACTGCGACCTGAGGCCGGCCATGCAGCAACCGCAATGGGGCGACCAGTCGCTGGTTCGACGAGTGCGCCAGGAACTGGCGGCCCGCCCAGGGCTGGTCACAGGCGAGGACGTGGACACTCTGCGTTCCCTGCTGGCCATCGTCGCCGCCGGCGATGCCGACGTGATCCAGGCGGGCGACTGCGCCGAGGATCCCACCGAATGCACGCCGGGCTACGTGGCCCGCAAGGCGGGGCTGCTGGACGTGCTCGCGGGCATGATGAAGATGAACACCCACAAGCCCGTACTGCGCGCGGGCCGGCTGGCCGGCCAGTTCGCCAAGCCTCGCTCCCGGCCCACCGAGCGGGTCGGAGATCTCGAACTGCCCGTGTACCGCGGCCACATGGTGAACGGCCCGGAGCCCGACCTCGAGTGCCGACGCCCCGATCCCAAGCGCATGCTGACGGGTTACTGGGCGGCCAGTGCGGTCATGAGCCACCTGGGCTGGCCCGACCGGGGCCGGAGCCCGGACATCGACCCGTTGATCTGGACCAGTCACGAGGCGGCGTTGCTCGACTACGAGCTGCCGATGCTGCGCAGGCTCGACTGCGGGCGCCTGCTGCTGTCCTCGACACACTGGCCCTGGGTGGGTGAGCGGACCCGGCAGCTGGACGGCGCCCATATCGCCCTGCTCGCGCAGGTGGCGAATCCGGTGGCCTGCAAGGTCGGTCCCCGTATGACGGCCGACGAACTGCTGGCCCTGTGCGAACGCCTCGACCCGCAACGGGAGCCGGGCAGGCTCACCCTGATCAGCCGGATGGGCGCCGACAACATCGCCGAACGGCTTCCGGCGCTGGTCTCCGCCGTGCGTGCCGCGGGACACCCGGTGATCTGGCTGTGCGACCCGATGCACGGCAACACGGTCACGACACCGGACGGGCTCAAGACGCGTTTCGTACAGACGTTGGTGCAGGAGGTACTCGAGTTCCAGGTCGCGGTCCGCAACTCGGGCGGGGTCGCGGGCGGACTCCATCTGGAAACCACGCCGGACGACGTGACCGAATGCGTGCAGAGCGAGTCCGGCGTCGGTCACGTCGGGGACAAGTACACCAGTTTCTGTGACCCGCGTCTCAACCCCGGCCAGGCCGTCTCGGTGGTCTCGGCATGGCGGGGCTGAGGCCCACCAAGGAGGTCGGTGCATGGAAAACAAGGTTGCTCTCGTCACTGGGGCCGCGAGCGGGATCGGCGCGACCGTCGCCCGTGCGCTCGCCCAGCGCGGTGCGCGGGTCGCCGCGGTGGACCACAACGCCTCCCGCCTCGGCGCGGCAGTGGAGAAGATGACCGCTGACGGCCTGCACGTCGAGGCGTTCGCGGCCGACGTCACCGACGGCACGGCCGTGGAGGAAGTCGTGGAACGGGCCGAACGGCGTTTGGGCCCCGTCGAGTTCCTCGTCAACGCCGCCGGTGTGCTCCGTCTGGGGCAGGCACGCAGTCTCACGGACGATGACTGGGCCGCCACGTTCGCGGTCAACGCGACGGGTGTCTTCCTGATGTCCAGGGCCGTGGTCAACCGAATGGTGCCCCGCTCACGCGGCGCGATCGTCACCGTGGCGTCCAACGCGGCCGGCACGGCCCGTGCGGAAATGGCGGCGTATTCCGCGTCCAAGGCCGCGGCGACCATGTTCACCAAGTGCCTCGGCCTGGAGGTCGCCGAATACGGGATCCGGTGCAACCTGGTCGCGCCCGGATCGACCGACACTCCCATGCTCAGGTCCATGTGGCAGGACGAGACCGGTCCGAGAGCGACGATCGAGGGCAGGCTCGAAGCCTTCCGGGTCGGCATTCCGCTCCGCAAGCTGGCCCAGCCGTCGGACATCGCGAACGCGGTGGTGTTCCTGCTGTCCGACCAGGCCGCGCACATCACGATGCACGACCTGACCGTCGACGGCGGCGCCTCCCTCGGTGTCTGAGAAACCCTTGGTGGTAAAGGAGGACTTCATGGCAGGCATCCCTGCCATCGCGCCCTACCCGATGCCGACGTCGGCCGAGTTGCCCGGCAACGTCGCGCAGTGGGCTGTCGATCCGGAACGAGCGGTGCTGCTCATCCATGACATGCAGCGCTACTTCCTACGCCCTCTCCCCGACGGCATCCGGCAGGACCTGGTCCGGAACACGGCGCTGCTTCGGGAACGCTTCTCCGGACTCGGAGCGCCGATCGCCTACACGGCGCAGCCCGGCAGCATGACAGAGGAACAACGCGGTCTGCTGAAGGACTTCTGGGGTCCCGGGATGAACACCGATCCGGCCGACCGGGCGATAGTCGAGGCGTTGTCCCCGGCCGAAGAGGACTGGGTGTTCACCAAATGGCGCTACAGCGCCTTCTTCCGATCCGACCTGCGCGAGCGACTGAACGAGTGCGGTAGAGACCAGCTTGTGATCTGTGGTGTGTACGGGCACGTCGGCGTACTGACGACCGCGCTCGAGGCGTTCTCCCACGACGTGGAGACCTTCATCGTCGCGGACGCCATCGCGGACTTCTCCGCCGACCACCACCGGCTGACGCTCGAGTACGCCGCTCAGCGCTGCGCGGTGGTCACCACTGTCAAGGAGATACTGGCATGACAGCGTCCGGGCAAGCGGACGACTTGCTCGACCGGGTACTCGTGCCCCAGCCACCCGCCTTCGCCCTACTGCACCGTCCCGAGACCGGCAAGGGTCTACTGGACGTCCTGGTCGGCGATGCGTCCACGGTGGACACCATCGCGGATGTTCCGCTGGCCGGCTCCGGCCGCCGGCCAGGACATGACGTACTGGTGCTCATGCCCTACCGGCAGATCGCCGAGCGTGGTTTCGCGTGCGTCGACGATGGCGAGCCGCTGATCGCGATCACCGTCACCGACCAGGCCACCATGCCGTGTCCGCAGGCGCTGGCCAAGTTGCCCGCCCTGCCGACCCGGCTGTCCGGCGCCCACTTCGACGTGTCCGATGACGAGTACGCCGAACTCGTCCGCAAGGTCATCACCGACGAGATCGGCCGCGGCGAGGGCGCGAACTTCGTGATCCAGCGATCCTTTGTCGCGGACATCACGGACTACACACTCCACCACGCGCTGTCGTTCTTCCGTCGGCTGCTGCAACAGGAGACCGGCGCCTACTGGACGTTCATCGTCCACACGGGCAGCCGCACCTTCGTCGGCGCGACACCGGAACGGCACATCAGTCTGGCGGGCGGCACCGCGGTGATGAATCCCATCAGCGGCACCTACCGCTATCCGCCGTCCGGTCCGGCTCTGCCGGACGTACTGCGGTTCCTCGACGACCGCAAGGAGATCGACGAGCTCTACATGGTCCTGGACGAGGAACTCAAGATGATGGCCAGGATCTGCCATGCCGGCGGCCGGGTGACCGGGCCCTACCTGAAGGAAATGGCGCGGCTGGCTCACACCGAGTACTTCATCGAGGGGCACACCACCCAGGATCCGCGCGAGATCCTGCGTCAGACGATGTTCGCCCCCACCGTGACCGGAAGTCCGCTGGAGAGCGCCTGCCGGGCCATCAGCAGGTACGAACCGCGGGGCCGCGGCTACTACAGCGGAGTCGCCGCGCTGATCGGCCGCGACGAAGAGGGCCGGCACACCATGGACTCCGCCATCCTGATCCGCACCGCCGACATCGGTGGTGACGGCAGGATCCGGATCGGGGTGGGCGCCACCCTCGTCCGCCACTCCCGTCCGGCATCCGAGGTCGCCGAGACCAAGGCCAAGGCCTCCGGGCTGCTCTCGGCACTGCAGGCCGACGAACCCTCCCGCCTCGCGGACCATCCACAGGTCCGCACCGCCCTCGCCCGGCGCAACACCGGCATCGCCGATTTCTGGCTGGACACGGCGAAGAAGCGAGCCCGTCCGCTGCCGGCGCTCGTCGGGCGCCGTGTACTGGTGGTCGACGCGGAGGACACGTTCACCGCCATGCTCGACCACCAGCTGCGGTCGCTGGGGCTTCAGGTGAAGGTGCGTCGCTTCGACGAGCAGTACACCTTCGACGGCCATGATCTGGTCGTCATGGGCCCGGGTCCGGGGGATCCGCGCGACACCGATCATCCGAAGATCGCCCATCTGCACACGGCGATCGGCCAGCTACTGGCCGAGCGGCGGCCGTTCCTCGCCGTCTGCCTCAGTCACCAGGTGCTCTCCCTGCAACTGGGACTGAAGGTGGTCCGCAGGGACGTCCCGAACCAGGGCCTGCAGAGCGAGATCGACCTCTTCGGGGCGCGGGAACAGGTCGGCTTCTACAACACCTTCGCCGCCCGCAGCACCGAGGACAAGATCAGCTACCCCGGCGTCGGCATGGTGGAGGTCAGCCGGGACGTGGCGACGGGGGAGGTGCACGCGCTGCGCGGGCTCGGCTTCGCCTCCATGCAGTTCCACGCCGAGTCGGTACTGACCCGGGACGGAGTCCGGATCATCGGCACACGCCTGGCCGAGATCCTGGATCACTGGCCTTCCCGGGAGGGGGCTTGGGGCAGCGCGGTGTGAGCAGGAGCCCTTCCGGGCCCCGCGGAGACAGGCCGGTCAGGCCGGGCCGCCCGAGTCCCA
>NZ_JBFADM010000087.1:22189-28858 GCF_040641355.1 Streptomyces sp. NPDC020996 | reverse complement strand
CGGCACCGCCCCCTGCTCACCGGAGTGATGAGCAGGGGCATCGGACCGCCCAGGCCCGGCCGGGCGCCCCGGGGCGTGAGGAACCCCGCCCCCGCACCCCCGGACCACCGACCACGGACACGATCCGTGCGCGCCGGACACGGAGCGAACGCGGGCGACCGGGACACCCAACACCGTTCGGGGCGTCCGGCTGAGCATGAGTTCTGGCGACAGGACTCACTCCCGCTCAGTTTCTAGGAACGGTCAGCGGACTCGGGCGGGGCGCCTGCGGCGGCGTACGGTTCCCCGGTGGCCCCGGCGGGCGGGCGGGCGCTCCCGTGCGTCGAGCTGGATCCAGACGCGCACCTCGGTGCCGCCCAGCACGGAGGAGCCGATCCGCACGTCGCCGCCGGTGGACTCGGCGAGACGGCGCACGATGTCCAGGCCCAGGCCGGTCGAGCCGTCGGCGCCGGATCCGCGCCCGCGGGCCATGGCCGCCGCCGGGTCGGCGATGCCCGGCCCGGCGTCGGACACGAGCACGATCACCGCGTCCTCGCCGTTGTGCAGGTCGACGGCGAAGGCGGTGCCCTCCGGGGTGTGCCGGAAGACGTTGCCGAGCAGCGCGTCCAGGGCGGCCGCGAGGTCCGCGCGGGCCACGGGTATGCGCACCGGCCGGTCGGCGCCGGCCACCCGCCACTTGCGGCCCTCGTCCTCCGCGAGCGCCGACCAGAACGCCATCCGCTCCCGGACGACCTCGGCCGCGTCGCATCCGGCGCCGGGACCGGCGGCCGCGGTCTGCGGCTTGGCCTCGCGGGCGGTGCGGATGATGGTGTCGACCTCGCGCTCCAGCTGGGCGACGGCCGCGCGGGTCTGCTCGGCAGCGGGCCCGTCGCCGAGCGAGGCCGCGTTCAGCCGTAGCACGGTCAGCGGGGTGCGCAGCCGGTGCGACAGGTCGGCGGCCAGCTCCCGTTCGTTGGCGAGGAGTTGGACGACCTGGTCGGCCATCGAGTTGAACGCCACGGCCGCGAGCCGCAGTTCGGTCGGCCCGTCCTCCGGCACGCGAGCGCCCAGCTTGCCCTCCCCCAGGTCGTGGGCGCCCTCGGCCAGGCGCTGGGCGGGCCGCACCATGCGGACGCCCAGCCGGTCGGCGACCGCGACCGAGCCGACGACGAGTGCGGCGCCGACCGCGGCGAGCACCGCCCACGCGGTGCCGACGCCGTTGCTGACCTCGGACTCGGGCACGTACACCTCGACGACGGCGATCGTGCCGGAGCTCAGCGCGACCGGCTGGAGCAGCGTGGAGCCGCCGGAGACCTCGGTGGTGGAGGCGCGGCCCAGCTTCCGCACGGTCGCGATGTCCTCGTCGGCGGCGCGCTGCCGGCCGAGGTCGACGGCCGCCCTGCCGTCGGCCGGCGGTATGTGCACGGCCATCCCGGCGTCCGAGCCGGCGGAGGCGACGACCTTCTCCAGCTGGCCGCGGTCGGTGGTGATGGACAGCGCCGGGGCGAGGGCGGCGGCCTCCCGCTCGGCGCCTGAGAACGCGCGGTCGCGGGCCATCTCCTGGACGACCAGCCCGAGCGGCACCGCGAAGGCGACCACGACCATGGCGGTGACCGCGAGGCAGACCTTGACCAGTGCCCACCTCATCGCGGCTCCGCCGGGGGCCGGTCGGCGGGCGGCTCCAGTTTCACGCCGACGCCGCGCAGGGTGTGCAGGTAGCGGGGGTGCGCGGCGGTCTCGCCCAGCTTGCGGCGCAGCCACGACAGGTGGACGTCGATGGTCTGGTCGTCGCCGTAGGACTGCTGCCACACCTCGGCGAGGAGTTCCCTGCGGGGGACGACGACACCGGGGCGGCCGGCCAGGAAGGCGAGCAGGTCGAACTCGCGGCGGGTGAGGTCGAGTCGGACGCCGTCCAGCTCGGCCCGGCGGCGCAGCGGGTCGACGGTCAGGCCGCCGACCCGCAGGACGCCGGAGTGCGGGGCCTGCCCGGCGGCCGAGCGGGACCGTCTGAGGACGGCCGCCATCCGCGCGGACAGGTGCTCGACGGAGAACGGCTTGGTGAGGTAGTCGTCCGCGCCCGCGTTCAGCAGCCGGACGATCTCCGTCTCGTCGTCGCGGGCGGTGGCGATGATCACGGGCACGTCGGTGATGCCGCGCAGCATCTTCAGGGCCTCGGACCCGTCCAGGTCGGGCAGACCGAGGTCCAGGACGACGACGTCGAACCGGAAGTGGGCGACCTCGCGCAGCGCCTCCAGCGCCGTGCCGACACTGCGCACCGTATGGGCGGCGTCGGTCAGGTGCCGGATCAGCGCCGAGCGCACGAACTGGTCGTCCTCGACCACGAGCACACTTGCCATGCGCGGCACCGTACGCCATGCGGGCGCACCTCACCGGGGCCTGTGGACAACTCCTGTCGTGTGCAACTCACGGGGCTGGTGGGGCAGTATGGCCGACGATGCGCAGAGGACTCGTACACGTACTGGCGTGGTTGCTCGCCACCGGCGCGGCGGTCACGCTGTCGTGGTTCGGCGTCCACACCGTGCTGGCGGGCACGGCCTACGACCCGCCGCGCGCCCTGCCCGTCACGGCGGCGGGCGCGACCGCGCGGGAGGCGGAGCCGCGGGCGTCGTCGACACGGCGGCCGTCCCCGTCGGCGAGCCCCTCGCACCGGCGGTCCCCGACCCCGACGCCCACGCCGACGCCGTCGTCATCGTCATCGTCGCGGACCCCGGCGACGCACCCCGACCCGTCCGCGACCGCCGCCGGCCGGGTCAGGAGCTACGACACCGACGGCGGCCGGGCCGTGTTCGACCTCGGCGAGACGTCCGCGACGCTGGTGTCGGCGACGCCGGGTGCGGGGTGGTCGATGCAGGTGTGGAAGACGGAGTCGTGGATCCGGGTGGAGTTCGCCTCCGGCGCGGACCGGGTGTCGGTGTTCTGCACCTGGCACGACGGCCCGCCGCGCGTGGACATCGGCACCTACTGAGCCCGGTTCAGGTCACCTACTGAGCCGGTTCACGTCACCTACCGGGCCGGTCCCGGTCAGCGGAACACTGGGCGTCAGCGGAACACCGAGGGCGGCGGTGCCGGGGAGGCGACCGCCGCCTCGTCCGTGACGGCGGCCGCCCCGCCGGTGAAGTCGCGCAGCGCGCGGCCGTGTTCGACCCGGCCGGGGTGCGGGTCCCCGGCCGCCTTCCGGGTCAGTTCGGCGACCGGCAGCGGGGCGTCGGAGGCGACGAGGACGGCGTTGCCGAACCGCTTGCCGCGCAGCACCGTCGGGTCGGCGACCAGGGCGAGTTCGGGGAAGCGGGCGGCGGCGGTGGCGATCTGGCCGCGCAGGTGGGCGAGCGGCGGCCCGTCGGCGAGGTTCGCGGCGTACCGGCCACCCGGCCGCAGCGCCCGGCGGACCTCGTCGAGGAACTCGGTGGAGGTCAGGTGGGCGGGCGTGCGGGCCCCGCTGAAGACGTCGGCGACGATCAGGTCGGCCCAGCCGTCGGGCACCTTGCGCAGGCCCTCGCGGGCGTCGGCGCAGCGCACCCGTATCCGCGCGTTCGGGTCCAACGGCAGCTCACGGCGGACCAGTTGGACCAGTGCCGCGTCGCGCTCGACGACCTGCTGGGTGGAGCGGGGGCGGGTGGCGGCGACGTAGCGGGCGAGGGTGAACGCCCCGCCGCCCAGGTGCACGGCGTGGACGGGCTTCCCGGCCGGCGCGGCGAGGTCGACGACGTGTCCGAACCGGCGCTGGTACTCGAAGGCGAGACGGGCCGGGTCGTCGAGGTCGACGTGCGACTGCGGCGCGCCGTCGATCAGCAGCGTCCAGGCGCGCGCCCGGTCCCGGTCGGGTACGAGTTCGGCGAGCCCGCCGTCGACGGCCTCGACGAGGTGTGCGGCACCGCTCCCACGCCGGGTGTTCCTGGGCTTTCCCATGGCGGCCATTGTCGCAACCGGCCGACGGCGCCGCCCTCGGGGCCCGGGTCAGTGGCAGTTGTCGGCGGCCTCGATCATGCGGGCCGCCTCTCCCAGCGCCCGGCGCAGTACGGCCGGGTCGGTGGCGGGGTCCGCCTCGCCGGGCGGCAGCAGCCAGTCCGCCCCCTCCACCGGCGGCTCGGGATCCTGGCTCAGGCCCCGCGCGCCGGTCTTCGTGCAGGTGCTGCCCGGGACGTCCCAGGCGGCGGCCGTGCCGGGCGGGACCACGAAGCCGAGCGTGTCGCCGCCGTCGTCGTGCAGCACGGGTCCGACCGCGTCGCACGCGCCGCGCCGCAGGATGTCGACCGCCTCCAGTCCCTGCCGCGCCGGAACCGTCACCACGTCGCAGCCGGGGACGGCCGGCGGCGGGCCGCCGCGCTCCGGGGCCGGCGGGTGCCCCGAGGTCGTCAGCGGTGTGCGCGGCGTCCGCGCCGTCCGCGGTCCGGTGCTCTGCCTGGTCTCCATCCCGGCCTCCACCACGGAACTCCTCCCAACGAGCGGGCGGCTCGGGAGCCGGGCGGCTCCCGGCCCACGGGGTTCAACGCGCCAGGGCGTCAACGGCTACGGCGGAAGTCCGCCGTAAGGGATGGCAGTTCATGGCAGATCGTGGGGGAGACGTCCGGTTTGCCGCCAAACCCTGCGTGGCGGGTCCGGTACAGCGAGTACCTTCTTCCCCGCCGGACACAGGGGGACGGCCCCGGCACGGGGTCGGCTCACCACGGGTCCGGCATGGTTCGACGGTTCGCGAGGAAGGACCCGGCCATGGCGTCGTCGAAGGGGTCAGCGTCCGCACCCGCGGGGCGGCCACGGCCGAACCTCGTCTTCCGGCGGTTGCGCGGGCGGCGCTCGCCGGCCGAGTTCGCCGCGGCGGTGCGGCGGGCGGCCCGCGAGATCGGTGAACGGGTGAGCTGCGACGCGCGCTACATCGGCCGGGTCGAGGCGGGTGAGATCCGGTGCCCGAACTACGCCTACGAGCGGGTGTTCCTGCACATGTTCCCCGGCCGCACGCTCACCGACCTGGGGTTCGTGCCGCGTTCGTCCGTACGCGGGCGCGGGGCGCGCACCGCCGACGACGCGCCCCTCGTCTCATCCGCGGCGGCCTCGGCGCCCGCCGCGGATGAGACGAGGGGCACCTTCGGGCCGTATGACACGCAGGACCGGAGACACACACCCGAGCACCACGAGAATCACGAGGAGAGCGACGTGCTGCGTCGCGGATTCATGACCGGCGGGGGCGCCACGGTGGCCGCCGCCTCGCTGGTGGGCCCCCTGGGGCTCGCCCTCGACGCCGCGGCCGCGGAGCGGCCCGTCCGGCGCCCGGGGGCGAGCGACGCGGGCGCCCTGGAGGAAGCCGTGCGCCGGATCCGGCTGCTCGACGACCGGCACGGCGCCGACGGCCTCTACCGGCGCGCGGCTGCCCCGTTGCGCGCCGCTTACGCGCTGCTGGACGCCGGCGCGACCCGGCAGGCGACCGCCGACCGGCTCCACTCGGGCGCGGGCGAACTGGCCATCTCGGTGGGCTGGCTGGCGCACGACTCGGGCCGCTTCGACGACGCCCGTTCGCACTACGCGGAGGCGCTCGCGACCGCCCGGATGACCGGTGACGACGCCCTGGAGGCACACGCCTTCTGCAACATGGCGTTCCTCGCGCGCGACGCCGGCCGGCCGCGCGAGGCGGTGCGGGCCGCGCAGGCCGCGCAGCGCGTCGCCCGCTCCCTGGGATCGCACCGGCTGATGTCGCTGCTGGCGCTGCGCGAGGCCGGCGGCTGGGCGGGGCTGGCCGACCGCACCGGCTGCGAACAGGCACTCGCCCGCGCGCAGGCCCTCCACGACCGCGGCCCCTCGGACGCCGATCCCGAGTGGATGAGCTTCTACGGGGAGGCCGAGCTGGAGGGGCTGGAGGCGCAGTGCTGGTCGGCGCTGGGCGACTGGCCGCGCGCGGCCCGGCACGCTCGCCGGGCGGCGCACCTTCAGGACCCGCACTTCACCCGCAACATCGCGCTGTACACCGCGGAACTGGCGGACGACCTCGCGCGCGGCGGCCGCCCGGACGAGGCCGCGGCGGCGGGCATGCGGGTGCTGGACCTGCTGGGCCAGGTCCAGTCGTCGCGCGTGCAGACCATGCTGGCGGGCACGGCCCGGGTGCTGCTTCCGCACCGGCGGGCCTCGGGAGTCTCCCCCTTCCTGGACCGCCACGCCGCCTCCCCCCGCCCCACCTGACCCCACACGACCGCGACGGAGCCCGCGGGCGCGGGGGGCGCGGGGGGCGCGGGGGCGGGGGCCGCGGGCGCGGGGGCCGCGGGGGCCAGCCGCCCTCGACGGCGCGGAGGACGCCGGCCGCACCGAGACGGGCGGCGGACCCGGGGCCGGGGCCAGGGCCGGGGCCGGGGCCGGGGCCGGGAGGAAACTGCCCGAGCGGTGCCGCGGCAGGCCACCCCGGGAGGCGCGCGGCACACGGGCAGGCCGCGCGTGGAGGCCGTCGGCGACCGCGCCGACGACTTCGGTCACGAGCCCACGGGCGGACCCGGAGTGGCCGGGCGAGCGCCGGGCAGGCCCAGGCCGCTGCGAGCGCAACGCCGATGCGGGCAACCCCGGCGAAGCGCGGGCGGCACGCGGACAGTCCGGGCAGGAAGCCCCCCACGACCACGCCGAGGACGTCGGCCGCGAGACGACGGGCCAGGGCCGGAAGGCGCCGGGCAGTCCGAGCGCGCCGCGAACCCTGCG
>NZ_JBFADM010000087.1:0-22091 GCF_040641355.1 Streptomyces sp. NPDC020996 | reverse complement strand
CGCGGCAGCGGGCGACGCCGAGCAGGCGCCGGTAGCCCAGGCGGTGGAGCCCGCCGCCCATGACCACACCGAAGACATCGGCCACGAGACGACGGGCAGGCCAGGGCCGGGAAGGCGCCGCCGAGCCGTCCGAGCGCGCCGCGAGCCCTGCGCGGCAGCGGGCGACGCCGAGCAGGCGCCGGTAGCCCAGGCGGTGGAGCCCGCCGCCCATGACCACACCGAAGACATCGGCCACGAGACGACGGGCCAGGGCCGGGAAGGCGCCGCCGAGCCGTCCGAGCGCGCCGCGAGCCCTGCGCGGCAGCGGGCGACCCCGAACAGGCGCCGGCAGCCCAGGCGGTGGAGCCCGCCGCCCATGACCACACCGAAGACATCGGCCACGAGACGACGGGCAGGCCGGAGCCGGGAAGGCGGCGCCGAGCCGTCCGATCAGGGCGCGAGCGGTGCGCGGACGCGGGGAGGCGCGGGCGGCGTGAGCCAAGTGATCGCGCCTGCGGGGCCGGGGGCTACGGCGTCAGGTGGCCGGAGTCGTTCCAGCTTTCTATGGCGGGCTCGCCGTAGGCCCAGCCGAGGACCGACAGGGAGGCGGGGCTGAGCCTGATGCGGGCGGCGAAGTCGAGCGGCAGGCCCAGCCAGCGGGCGCCGATGGTCCGCAGGATGTGCCCGTGCGCGAACACGAGCACGTCGCGGTCCTCGGACCGCGCCCAGGCCACCACCTCGTCCGCCCGGGCGGTCACCTCGGCCGGGCTCTCGCCCTCCGGCACGCCGTCGCGCCAGATCAGCCAGCCCGGCCGGAGGGCCTGGATGTCGCCCGGGGTCATCCCCTCGTACGCGCCGTAGTCCCACTCCACGAGCGTGTCCCAGGTCCGCGCCCGCTCGCCGAACCCGGCGAGCCGGCAGGTCTCACGCGCGCGTGCCAGCGGGCTGGTGCGGACCTCGACGTCGGGCAGCCCCGCGAAGGGGACGCGCCGCAGCCGCTCCCCGAGCAGCTCGGCGCCGCGCCGGCCCTCCTCCAGCAGCGGTACGTCGGTCCTGCCGGTGTGCTTGCCGGACATCGACCACTCGGTCTGTCCGTGCCGGGCCAGCAGGATGCGCGGTGCCATGGAAGGGGCCTTTCCGGGTGGGTCCGAGAGGGAAGGCATCCATCATCGCCTACGCCGCTCAGGGGCAACCCGGCGGGCGATGCCGGCGTCTATGAGGTCCGGGGGGCTCCCCCGGGATGCCGTACGACGCCGTAAAGTGACACGTCCCGATCAACGGGCACGCGCGCCAGAGCGAAGGGGGAGGCGATCGGATGCCGCAGACCGAGATACCGGGCACGGAGGCGGCCCGCACCCGCCTGCGCTGGTGGACGGAGCTGCCGCTGATCCTGCTCGTCTACGCCTGCTACTCCGCCGGCCGGCTGCTCGCCCGCGGCGACACCGCGGGCGCCGTCGACCACGGCCTGTCGATCCTGCAGATCGAGAAGGTCCTGCACATCAACGCCGAGCACCCGCTCAACCGCCTGTTCACGCGCGAGGCGTGGCTCGGCGTGCCGGCCGACTTCTGGTACGCGTCGCTGCACTACCTGGTCACGCCCGCGGTCCTGGTCTGGCTGTTCCGCTCGCGCGCCCAGTACTACCGGGCGGCCCGCACCTGGCTGATGACGTCCACGTTCATCGGCCTGATCGGCTTCACGCTGCTGCCGACCTGCCCGCCCCGCCTGCTGTCGGCGGGCCACGGCTTCGTCGACACGATGGCCCAGTACAGCTCGTACGGCTGGTGGGGCGGCGCCGCCAGCGCCCCCAAGGGCCTCGGCGGCATGACGAACCAGTACGCGGCGATGCCCAGCCTGCACGTGGGCTGGTCGCTGTGGTGCGGGGTGATGCTGTGGCGCCACGGCGGGACGCGCGCCGCGCGGGCCGCCGGGGTCGCCTACCCGCTGCTGACCACGATCGTGGTCATGGGCACCGCCAACCACTACTTCCTCGACGCGGTCGCGGGCGCCTTCGTGATGGGCGTGGGCCTGCTGCTGGCGCCGTACGTGATGCGCCGCGCGGACGTGCTCCGGGCGCGTGTCCCGTTCGCCGCAGGGCTCTCCGGCGCCTCTGGTTCCCCGATTGTCAGTGCCGGATGCCAGACTTCCGCGGGTGAGCGAATTCCACGTCAGCGCGAGTCCCGGACCGGAGCCGGAGCAGGGCCGGACGCCTCTTCCACGGACGCGGGAGAAGGCGCTCCGGCAGCGGCTCGCTGAGCTGCGGGGGCCCGGCGTACCGGCCAAGGCGCTGGACGCCCGTGCCCTGGCCGCCCTCGCCGCCAACCCGGGCTGCAGACGGCGCGCGATCCTCGACGGCGCCGGGGTGAACAAGGCGGCGCTGGCGGGCGCGCTGGGCTCGCCGTCGGTTTTCGGGCAGTCCCAGTTCGCGTTCGTGCGGGGCAACGCGTTCGAGGCGAAGGTCAAGGCGGACGGCGGCGCGGAGCTGCTGCGGCTGGTGCGCGAGAAGCTGGACCGGACCGCCGAGCCGCCCCTCGACGCGCGCGTGCCCGACCTGGCCGCCACCGGCCCCGAGGGCCGAGCCGCCCGTACGGAGCTGGCGCTGCGCGAGGCCGCCGCGGCCCCGGGCGACTGGACCCTGCTCGACCATCCGATGCTCGCGCTCGACGTGGCCGGCTCCCCCGCGTTCCTGGAGCCGGACGCGGTGGTGGTGCACCCCGACGGCAGCTGGACGGTCGTGGAGATCAAGTCCTTCCCGATGCTGGACGGCTCCGCCGACCCGGCGAAGGTGGGCGCGGCGGCCCGGCAGGCGGCGGTGTACGTGCTGGCCCTGGAGGAGGTGGCCGCCCGCCTCGACCCGGCGCCCGAGGTGCGGCACCGGATCCTCCTGGTCTGTCCCAAGGACTTCTCCAACCTGCCCACCGCCTCCGCCGTCGACGTCCGCAAGCAGCACGCGGTCACCCGTCGGCAGCTCGCCCGCCTCACCCGCGTACAGGACATCGCCGACGCGCTGCCGGAGGGCACCTGCTTCTCCCCCGAGCTGCCCGCCGCCGAGCTGACGGCGGCGGTGGAGTCGGTGCCGGCGACGTACGCACCGGAGTGCCTGTCCTCCTGCGAGCTGGCCTTCCACTGCCGCGACCGCTCCCGCGCGGCCGGCTCGGTGACCTCCCTCGGCCGCCCGGTCCGCGCCGAACTGGGCGGCCTGCGCACGGTCGCGGAGGTCCTGGCGGCGGCCCGCGCGGAGGCCGGGGACCCCGAGGATCCGGCCGTCGCGGCCCTGCGCCGGGCGGCACGGCTGCGGGCAGAGGCACTGGGGAACGATGCGCTGGGGGCGGAGGCGCTGCGGGCGGCCGATGCGCTGGGGGCAGAGCGCCTGGGGGACGAGGCTCTGCGGGCCGACGCACTGCGGGCGGCCGATGCGCTGGGGGCCGTGACCGCGGGAGGTGCGGCCCGATGACCGCCGTACCCGCCACGGGCCCCGGGCGCCCCACCGGCCGCCCGCACCGCCCCACCGCGCCGGCGTACCCCCGCGCGGACCTCCGCCCGCACCGCCCGCACCGCCCGCACCGCCCCACCGCACCGGCCCGCTCCCACCCGGCCCACCGGGACCACCGGGCCCACCCGGCCCACCGAGCCCACCGGGTCCGCCCGGATCACGTCGCCGCGCCGGCCGCCCCCCGCCCGGAGGCCGCCCCGTGTCGCTGATCACCACGCTCGCCCGGCTGGAGGCCGTCCGCTCCGGGCGCGCCCAGCCCGCCGCCACCGTCCGGCACCGGCATCTGTCCGAGCGGCCCCTGGTCCTCGTGCCGCTCACCACCGCCGGTGAGGCCGGCGCCCCGCTCGGCGCGCTCGTCGGCACCGACCGGGACGCGCCGCGCCTGCTGGTGGTGGCGCAGCCGCGCGACCGGGACCTCAGGTTCGCCTTCCTCGCCGAACTGGCGGACGTGGTCCTGCCGTACATCGAGGACTACGCCGGCCGGGTGGAGGCGGCCGAGCGCACCGACACCGACCCGGAGACCGGCAAGCGGGTCAAGGTCGAGGTCGAACTGTGCGCCGACGCCCCGCAGTTGATCGTGCCCAGCCGCGCGGGCATCGACTTCGTACGGCTGCTCGGGCGCTCCATGCGGTTCCGGCGCACCGCGGAGCAGGACCCGGAGACCCCGTACCCCGCGCCGCCGCGGGTGCCGCTGCTCGGGCGGTGGCTGACCCACTACGCGGAGCGGGCCCGCATGCCGGGCTCCTCGCTGCTGCTGGCGATGACCGACGTCCTGGCCCGGCACTGGGCCACCGGCCAGTCCACCCTGGAGGACCAGCACCTCGGCGCGCTGCTGGCCTGGATCGACCCTCCCGAGGAGGGTGCGACCGGCGCCGAGGCCGCGCTGCACGCCGAGCTCGCGCGGGACGCGCGCGGCCAGTTGCTGTGCCCTCCGGCCGGCCCGGCGACCGACCCGGCGTTCGACAACAAGCTGCTCGCCCCGGCCGTCGAGCGCTACGACCGCGCGCGCACCGCTCTCGCCGCCGCCGAGGACGGCCTGCAGGCGGACGACCGGCTCGCGGAGCTCACCGCCGCCGAGCGGGAGATCGGCGCCCTGATCGAGAGCGTCACCCGGCCCACCTGGGAGCGGGTGTGGGACGGTCTCGCCCTGCTGCGCGCGCTGCCCGAGGGGGCGCACGTCGAGGAGCGGTGGACGCGCGACCGCTGGTCGTTCACCGGCCACCGCGACCGGGTCGCCGCGGGCGAGCCGCCGCAGCCGCGCCGGGACGACGCGGTGACCGCCGCGAACAAGCTGGCCGCGCGCGAGCGCGAGCAGGCCCGTCTGGAGGCGCAGGAGGCCCTCGACGATCCGCTGGTGATGGCCGGGCGCCGGCTGGCCGGGGAGGCGTTCGCCGGTGAGGTCACGGACGTCGTGATGGCGTACAGCGAGGGCAGGCGGCCCAGCCCGCGGCCGCTGGTCACCGTCCGCACGGACGACCGGCCGCAGCTGGGCGAGCGCGTGAAGGTGTACCGCTCGCTGGGCGGCAGGCCGCAGGCGGCGGAGTTCGCCGGGCGGGAGGACGACGGCCTGCTGGTGCTGCGGATCCTCGACAAGATGGGCCGCGGCAAGGAGCCCGAGGCCGGTTCGGTGCCGGAGAAGGGCGACCTGGTCTGTTTCACGTTGTTCGAGCACGAGCAGCGGGGCGGCCCGAAGCTGCCCGACCCCGAGCGGACGCCGTGGACGCACGGCGGGCCGCCCGGCGAGGCCGTCCCCGAGCCGGCCGACCCGACGACCGAGGAGGACGTCCTGTGACCGCCGTCTTCGACCCCGGCGCCGCTGCCGCCGCGGCCACCGAGGCGATCCTGCACGACACGCTGCACGGCGCCGACCGGGGCGTGGTCGTGGACTCCCCGCCCGGCGCCGGCAAGTCCACGCTCGTGGTGCGGGCCGCGCTGGAACTGGCCGGCGCCGGGCGCCCGCTGATGGTGGTCGCGCAGACCAACGCCCAGGTCGACGACCTGGTGCTCAGGCTCGCGGAGAAGGACCCCGAGCTGCCGGTCGGCCGCCTGCACAGCAGCGACGCCGACCCGTACGACAAGGCGCTCGACGACCTGCCGAACGTGCGCAAGTCGGCGAAGGCCGCCGATCTCGCGGGGCTCGCCGTCGTCGTCTCCACCGCCGCGAAGTGGGCGCACGTCAAGGTCGACGAGCCGTGGCGGCACGCGATCGTCGACGAGGCGTACCAGATGCGGTCGGACGCGCTGCTCGCGGTGGCCGGTCTGTTCGAGCGGGCGCTGTTCGTGGGCGACCCGGGCCAGCTGGACCCGTTCTCCATCGTGGGCGGCGAGCAGTGGGCGGGGCTGTCGTACGACCCGTCGGCCTCCGCGGTGACGACCCTGCTCGCGCACAATCCCGGGCTGCCCCAGCACCGTCTCCCGGTCTCCTGGCGGCTGCCGGCGTCGGCCGCGCCCCTGGTCTCGGACGCCTTCTACCCCTACACCCCGTTCCGCAGCGGCACCGGTCACGGCGACCGGCGACTGGCCTTCGCCGTCCCGTCCGACGGTTCCGGCCCCGACCGGGTGATCGACGAGGCGGCCGAGTCGGGCTGGGGGCTGCTGGAGCTGCCGGCCCGGCACACGCCCCGCACCGACCCGGAGGCGGTGCGGGCGGTGGCGGCGGTCGTCCGGCGGCTGCTGGACCGCGGCGGGGCGGCGGTGTCCGAGCGCTCCGAGGCCCCGGCTCCCCTGACGGCCGGCCGGATCGCCGTCGGCACGGCCCACCGCGACCAGGCGGCGGCCGTCCGCTCGGCGCTGGCCGAACTGGGCGTCGCGGACGTCACGGTCGACACCGCCAACCGCCTCCAGGGCCGCGAGTACGACGTCACGGTGGTCCTGCACCCGCTCTCCGGCCGCCCCGACGCCACCGCCTTCCACCTGGAGACGGGCCGCCTGTGCGTCCTGGCCTCCCGGCACCGGCACGCCTGCATCGTGGTGTGCCGCGCGGGCGTGAGCGACCTGCTGGACGACTACCCCTCGACGGAACCGGTCCAGCTGGGCACGCTCGTGAAGTTCCCGGACGGCTGGGAGGCCAACCACGCGGTCCTGGCCCGCCTGGCGGAGCACCGCGTCCCGGTCCGGCCGTGACCGTCGGCCCTCTCGTCCGGGCGGCCCGGGAACATCACCGGCCCCCGCGGAGTTGGCAGCGGCCGGAGGTTCCGGCCCTCTTGCGCGGGCGCGGGACAATGGACGGTGGCCCACGTACCGGCGGGTCGATCGTGACGTACGAGGAGGAGAAGACATGGCGGAGCCCACGCCGCGTCGGAACGAGCCGCGGCTACGCCCCGCGCCCCTGCTCTTCGAGCCCGCGGCGGCGGCCGCCGACCCGGAGCACTTCTTCGACCTGGAGTCGATCGACGACCCGCGGGCGCTGCTGGACCGCGCGACGGAGCTGACGCAGGCGTTCCGCGCGGCGGCGGACCGGGCGGTGGAGTTCCAGGCGATGGCGGCCGCGCAGCTGGCGGACCCGCGGCGGTTCGACCGGCTGACCCCGGCGGACATCGCGGAGCGCGCCGAGTGGACCGAGGACTACGCCAAGAAGATGGTCGAGTTCGGGCGGGACCTGATGAGCGGGGCCGAGGGGCGGGGGCACGCGGACCCGGTGCAGGGAGCGTAGCCGCGCGTCCGGCGGCATATGCCAGGCGGGCAAGATACCCGCTCCCGCACCCGCCTGTCCCGGTTTTCGGCAACCGTGCGGAACGGAGTGCTCACAGCCGGTAGATCTGGGCGGCATGAGCAGCTCACGCCGCGAACCGTTTCCCGACCTCCACGACGCCTGCGGGGCGACCGCGGACGGAGCCGCCTGGCTGGCCTCGGCGGGAACGTGTCCGGGCGGCACGCTCGCCTGCTGGCGGGAGCGGCCCCAGGCCCCGGCCGTGCTGCCCTGCGGCTCGGTCTTCGACGTGGTCAGCGCCCCCGCGCTGTTCGGGCGCCGGCTGGTCGACCGGTTGTGGGACGAGGGGCCCGGCTCGGGGCCGGTGGCGTTGTTCCGCGGCCGGATGCTGCTGTTCGCCGCGCCGGGCACCGCGCAGCGACTGCCGTCGCTGGTGCGGTGGGAGGAGGAGTACGGGCGCTCGGGCGCGATCCCGCCGCTGCTGTGCCACGGCCACGGCGACGCGGTGACCGTGCCCGGCCCGCTGGGCGGCGCCACCTCGCCGACGTCCCGCTGGCTGGTCGCCCCGGACACCCTCCGCCCGTGGCTGCCGGGGGCGGAGATCCTGCTGTGGGCGGCCGTCCGGGCGGCCCGGGCGGCGGTGCGGATATCGATTTTTCCTCCCGCCGACCAGGGTGCTAAGGTCTACGACGTCAGCAGGCGCCGCTAGCTCAGTTGGTTAGAGCAGCTGACTCTTAATCAGCGGGTCCGGGGTTCGAGTCCCTGGCGGCGCACGACACGGGAAGCCCCTCGCGGACAGCGAGGGGCTTCTTGCATGCCCACGACCAGCCCGACAGCCGGCCGCACGTGCGGGCGGCACGAGCTGCCGCACGGTCGGCCCGCACGGCAGGCGTGCGGGGTGGCTACCCCGCCGTGATCTTCACCGTCCACGCCCCCGAAGCCGTCCGCGACTCCGCCTCCACGCGCACCGCCTCCCCCGGCACCGTGAAGCTCTCGCCGAGGCCGACCGGGGCGTCCGCGAGGGGCGGGTAGACGGAGCCCTCCCAGCACGCCGCGGTGTGCGGGTGCGCGTCGATCACCCGGACGGGCCCGCCGCCGGACGCGGCGCCGCTGCGCACCCGGTAGACGAGGATGCCCGCCCGGCAGACCGATGCGTCGTTGCCGACCGGGCCGCGCGCCTCGAAGGCGAGCACGCTGTCCGGGCCGGTCCGCACGACCGCGAGCTTCGTGCCGTGCCCGAGCCCGAAGACCGGCACCCCCGCCGCCCCCGTCATCGGCGTGGCCGGCCCCGCGCCCAGCGGCTCCAGCGTCACCCGGGTCGTGCCCAGGCTCCGCGCGCACACCACCTGCCGCGGATCCAGCCAGCCCAGCTTCCACTTGTGCCAGGCGAACAGGTCCGGCGCCAGACCGAACTGGCTGCCCATCAGGTCCCAGTCGCCGACGTACGTGTCCCAGTCGCCCTTGCCGTCGACGGGCCGCTGGTAGAGGTCCGGCAGGTCGAAGACGTGCCCGGTCTCGTGGGCCAGGACGAGCCGGTCCGGCGGATGCCGTTCGAACACCGTGACGACGCGGCGGATGTCGCGGCCGTCGGCCCGCAGCGGAGTGTCCAGGTTGACGACCTTCGTGGCGTCCGAGTCCACGCCGGGCGCGTCCGGGTCGGCGACGAAGTAGACGACGTCGTAGCGGGAGAAGTCGACCTCGGGGTCGGCGGCGGCGACCGCGTCCCGCAGGTAGGCGGAGCGCTGAAGGGGGTTCCAGTCACGCCGCACGGCGTACGCCGTGGACGGCCGCGGCATCCGGATCCAGTGGCCGAGCGGGTGCGGGCGCAGCGTGAACCTGCCGTAGGAGGACCGTTCGAAGAAGCGGCTGGTGGCCGGGAAGTGGTCGGCGGTCAGCTCGGCGGGGGTGGTGCGCGGGACCGCGTCCGGGAAGGACAGGAAGACCATCGCCGCGTCCAGTCGCCGGGTCGGGCGCGGGTAGGCGGCGTTCCAGGTGTCCAGGCCCTCCGAGTGGTGCGCGCCGGTGCGCCGCAGGGCGCACGCCGCCGCGCGGTCCGGTCCGGTGGGCGAGGTCCCGCTCACCAGGGAGGTCGCGGCGAGCGCGGAGAGGGTGGTGCACACGGCGGCGGTGCTGCGCAGTCGGGGCCGTCGGAACGGACGCGGCACGGGGACCTCCGGGAGCGGTTCACGGGACACCGCACCCAGCCTGTTGGAGATTGTCGTACTACGCCCTGTTTGTCTGCACCGGAAGAGTGAGTCATCGGAGAGTTCTCCGGAGCCGACACCCCGAGTCGCTCACGGAACGTCACAACTGGTCGGAGGCCTGAAGAGACCCGTCCAGGTACGGGCAGAAACGATCTGTCAGAAGTGCCGGTCCGTCCGGGACACTGGACGATGGCTGGATGGACCTTGGGCCAGCCTCTATGATCGGCACACTTTCCTGCACGGACAGAGATCGAGTGCACTGCGGGAGCCAGCGGTGAGCGGAACGTCCGAAGGGCCGACGCCCGCGGCAGACCTCGACCGGTCCGCCGTGACCGAGAGTGACATCCAGACATCTCCCCGTACCGGGCCGCCGACGACGCGTACCGGGCCGCCGACGTACCGGTCGGTCTTCGCGGCGGCCCCCCTCGCGATGGCCGTCGTCGACCGCGAGGGCCTGGTGGTCAGCGCCAACGACGGCTTCGGCGCCCTGTTCGGCAGCCCACCGGACCAGCTCGCCGGACGCATCGCCGCCGACCTGGTGGACCTCGCCTCCGACGCCCGCGCCTGGCACGCCTATCTCGAGGTGCTGCGCGGCCGCGAGGCCCGGCTGCGCTGCACCCGGCGCCTGAAGCAGCCCGACGGGCGGTCCCTCTGGGCGCAGGTCACCGTCGCGCCCCTGCCGGCCGCCGACGACGCCGTCCTGATGTCCGTCGCCGACATCAGCGCCCATCGCGAACTTCAGGCCAAAGTGCGGCACTTGCAGATGCACGACCCGGTGACCCGGCTGCCCAACCGCACCCTGTTCTTCGAACGCCTGACCGCCGCGCTGGATGCGGAATCGTACGAGGAGGGCGGCACCGGGCGGATCGGGCTGTGCTATCTCGACCTGGACGGGTTCAAGGCCATCAACGACACGCTCGGCCACCGGGTCGGCGACCGCCTGCTGGCCGCCGTCGCCGAACGCCTCACGCGCTGCGCCGACGAGGCGGGGTACGGCAGGGCCGCCGCCCCGCTGGTGGCCAGACTCGGCGGTGACGAGTTCGCCCTGCTGGTGCGGGACTCGACCGGCACCGAACAGCTCGCCGACCTCGCCGAGTCCCTCCTGGACGCCGTGCAGGCCCCCTTCGACATCGCCGGCCGGCGCCTGTCGGTGTCGGCCTCGATCGGCGTCGTCGAACGTCTGGCCGCCGGGACCAGCCCGACCGCGCTGATGCAGGCCGCCGACACGACGCTGTACTGGGCGAAGGCCGACGGCAAGGCCCGCTGGACGCTGTTCGACCCCGAGCGCAACGCCCACCGCATGACCCGCCAGGCCCTCGCCTCCACCCTGCGCCCGGCCGTCGAGCGCGGCGAGTTCGCCGTCGAGTACCAGCCGTTGGTCGGCATGGAGGACGGACGGCTGCACGGCGTCGAGGCGCTGGTGCGCTGGAACCACCCGCAGTTCGGCATGCTGACGCCGAACCGGTTCATCGGCCTGGCGGAGGAGGACGGGTCGATCGTGCCGCTCGGGCGGTGGGTGCTGCGCACGGCCTGCCGGCAGGCGCGCCGCTGGCAGCTGGACAACCCGGACGAGCCGCCGCTGTTCGTGAGCGTCAACGTGGCGGTCCGCCAGGTGTGGGACTCCGACCTGGTCGCGGACGTAGCCGACACCCTGGAGGAGACCGGCCTGGAGCCGCGGCTGCTGCAGCTGGAGCTGACGGAGTCGGCGGTGATGGGCTCGGCGGGCCGCCCGCTGCAGACCCTGCAGGCGCTCAGCGAGATGGGCGTGCGCATCGCGATCGACGACTTCGGCACGGGCTACTCCAACCTCGCCTACCTCAGCCGCCTGCCCGTGTCGGCGCTGAAACTGGACGGCTCCTTCGTCCGGGGCTTCCAGTACGAGAACGCGGAGGCCGCGCCCAACCCGGCCGACGAGGTCGTCGTCGAGGCGATGATCCAGCTCGCCCACCGGCTCGGCCTCACCGTCACCGCCGAGTGCGTGGAGACGCCGGCCCAGGCCGCCCGGCTGCGCGACATCGGGTGCGACACCGGCCAGGGATGGCTGTACTCACGGCCGGTGCCGCCCGAGCGCATCGCCGAGTTGATGGGCTCCCGGACGCGCGGAGCGGATCAGGTGGTCGGCAACCCGTAGGCGTCGGCGATGAGTTCGTAGCTGCGCAGGCGCAACTCGCCGGTGTGGGCGGGCGTGGTGAGCATCAGCTCGTCGGCGCCGGTGCGCTTGTGCAGCGCGTCGAGACCGTCGCGCACCTCCTGCGCCGTGCCGTGGACGACGTTGGCGCCCCAGGAGTCGACGAACTCCCGCTCCAGCGGGCTGAACCGGTGCGCCTCCGCCTCCTCCGGGCTGGGGAACAGGCCGGGCCGCCCGGTGCGCAGCCGGACCATGTTCAGCCCGGCGGCCAGGACCTGGCGGCGGGCCTCCCTCTCGTCGTCGGTCGCGAGCGCGGCGACGCCGATGAGGGCGTAGGGCGCGTCGAGGACCTCGCTCGGCCGGAAGGACTCCCGGTACAGGTCGAGGGCCGGAACGGTGTTCTGCGCCGAGAAGTGATGGGCGAAGGCGAACGGCAGGCCGAGGGCGCCGGCCAGGCGGGCGCTGAACCCGGAGGAGCCGAGCAGCCAGACCGGCGGGCGGTGCGGCGACTGGACGCCACCGGGCGAGGTCGCCTGCACCGGGCCGGGCACGGCGTGGATACGGCGGTACGGGTGCCCGTCGGGGAAGTCGTCGTCGAGGAAGCGGATGAGCTCGACGAGCTGCTCGGGGAAGTCGTCGGCGCCTTCGCCCGGCCGGTCCGTGCGGCGCAGGGCCGCGGCGGTGGCGCCGTCCGTGCCGGGGGCGCGGCCGAGGCCGAGGTCGACGCGGCCCGGGGCGAGGGCCTCCAGCGTGCCGAACTGCTCCGCGATGACCAGCGGGGCGTGGTTGGGCAGCATGACGCCGCCCGAGCCGAGGCGGATGCGGCCGGTGTGGGCGGCGAGGTGGGCCAGGATCACGGCGGGGGACGAGGAGGCGACGCCCGGCATGGAGTGGTGCTCGGCGACCCAGTAGCGGTGGAAGCCGCGGGACTCCGCGAGGCGGGACAGGGCGACGCTGGTGCGCAGGGCGTCACCGGCCGTCCGGCCGGAGCCCACGGTGACCAGGTCCAGCACGGACAGGGGAACGGGGGCGGTGCCCTGTGCGACGCCGCGGATCCCGTCGCCTGTCCTGTCGTCCGCTGCCACCGTGGGTGCCTCCTGTCGCCGGCCGTACGCTGTCCGTCCGACCGGAACAGAGGGCGCCCCCCGCCTATTCCCGCCCCCGGCGCCCCGCCCGGGGCGGGTCAGACCTGGACGATCGGTTCGCGGGTGAACAGCGCGCCCAGGGTCGGGGCGTTCACCCGGCGGTCCGCGAGTCGCAGGCCCTCCCACACCGTGACCTGGTTGGCGGTCAGCACCGGCTTGCCCAGCTCCTGCTCCAGGACCGGGATGTGGGCCGCGGTGTGCAGGGCGTTGTCCGGGAGCAGGACCGCGTCCGCGTCCGGGGTGTCCGCCTGCCGCGCCAGCGCCAGCACCTCCGCCTCTCCCCACATGCCGACCTCCGCCGCCGTGGCGGCCCCGGAGCCCCGTACGGCCACCACCTCCGTGCCGCCCGCCCGCAGGAAGTCCGCGAAGAGTGCCGCCACGTCGTCGGGGTACGGCGCGCCCACCGCCACCCGCGCCGCCTTGATCTCCCGCACCGCGTGCACGAAGGCGAAGGACGTCGAGGAGGCGGGCATGCCCGCCGCGAGGGCGAGGGCGCGCACCTGCTCGTGGGCGCCCTCCCAGCCGCCCAGGAAGCTGCCGCTGGTGCAGGCCCACACCACCGACTCCGCGCCCGCCATGCGCAGTTCCTCGACGCCCGCCGCGAGCCGCTCCGGCGAGGCGATCTCCCGCAGCGCGTCCATCCGGTGCGCGTCCTCGCCGATCGGAATGTGGACGACGTCCAGCCTGATGTCGCTGCCGATCAGCTGCTCGATGCGCGGATAGTCGTCCTCGGCGCTGTGGCCCGGGTAGAGGAATCCGAGAGCGGTCATTGCGAGCCTTCCTGCTGGTCTGCGTCGGCCGGGAGCACGGAGCCGGGCCCGGGCGCGGCCGCCTGATCGCGCGGCGCCGGCACGGCTCACACACGCGTACCCCGCACCCGTGCCCCACACCCGGGTACCCAGCCGGCCGTGCGGTGCGCACGGGGAGACCGGCATCGCTCTCACCGCACGTGCCGGGGCGCCGGGGTCCGGCCCCAACTCCCGCCTCCCGACGATCAGGAGCCCGGCCGCCGGACGGACGACCGCGAGGCGTACACCCGGGGCGGTCGGGTAGCAGCGCCGCCATGGCCGCACCCCGCTGACGACGCTGACCCGGCCGGACGAGGGGACGATCACGGTGGCCGGTCAGCGGCTCTTCCCGGCCTCCGGGAAGCAGGTCCGCGAGGTCCGCAAGAAGATCGGGATGGTCCTCCAGCAGTTCAGCCTGTTCCCGAACATGACCGTGCTGCGCAACGTCACCGAGGCCCCGGTCACCGTCCTTGGGCTGTCCAGGGACGAGGCGGAGCAGCGGGCGTGCGAACTGCTGGACCTGGTGGGCCTCGCCGACAAGCGCGACATGCGCCCCTCCCAGCTGTCCGGCGGACAGCAGCAGCGGGTGGCGATCGCCCGCGCGCTGGCGATGCGGCCGCAGGTGCTGCTGCTCGACGAGGTGACCTCCGCGCTCGACCCGGAGCTGGTCGCGGGCGTCCTCGACGTGCTGCGCGACATCGCCCGCAGCACGGACATCACGATGCTGTGCGTGACCCACGAGATGAACTTCGCCCGGGACATCTCCGACCAGGTCCTGATGTTCGACGCCGGCCGGATCGTCGAGTCCGGCCCGCCGGAGAAGATCTTCAGCGAGCCGGAGCACGAGCGGACGCGGGAGTTCCTGGACGCGGTCCTGTGACGGCGTCGTCGTGGCGGTTATCGTGGTGGGGCTTGACCGTCCGGATCACGGCCCAGTAGCAGTGCGAACGAGCGAGCGCAGGGGGAACACCGTGGCGCTGAAGCACGAGCCGACCGCTCCGTACCACTCGGCCCAGGACGCCCTGCGCGTCCTGGAGACCGTGGCCCGGCACACCACCGGAATCACCGGCACGGACCTCGCCCGGCACACCGGCCTCGACCCGGAGCGGCTGACCACCCTGCTGAGGTGGCTGCGCCGCGAGGGCTACGTCGAGCAGGTCACCGACGGCGCGTACGTCGCCGGCGACGTCCTCGGCCGCCTGGGTTCCGCGCACGGCCGCGAGCAGGCACTGCGCGACAAGCTGCAGCGCACCCTCGACCGGCTGCGCGACTCGCTGGGCGCCGCGGTCTACCTCAGCCGGTACGTCGACGGCGAGGTCAGGATCGCCCAGTACGCCGCCGGGCCCACCACCCCGGTGGTCAACGAGTGGGTCGACTTCCGCTCCTCGGCGCACGCCACCGCGATCGGCAAGAGCCTGCTCGCCCAGCTCGACCACAACGGCCGGCGCGAGCACCTCTCCCGGCACCGGCCGGCCCGTCTCACCTCGCGCACCATCACCAGCGACAAGCTGCTGCTGTCCCGGCTGGCGGCCCAGCCGCCCACCGTCCCGGCGCTCGACCTCCAGGAGTACGCGGTGGGCACGGTGTGCGCGGCCGTCCCGGTGACGGCCGGTTCGGCGGTGGGCTGCCTGGCCCTGTCCCTCCCGGTGGAGCACGCCCACCGGCTGCGCCGGGCCGCGGACACCCTGAACCGGAACGCGGCGCCGGTGCTGCTGTCGCTGACGATCTGAACGCGCCGACGGCTGAGCGCACCGACGATCCGAGCGCACCGACGATTCGAGCGCGCCGCGGGTGGTCACCAGCACCCCCGCGGACCAGGTAGTATTTTCTCTGTCGCCGCCCGCGAGACACAGATCACGCGGACGGCGGGAGTCATGCGCCGCTAGCTCAGTTGGTTAGAGCAGCTGACTCTTAATCAGCGGGTCCGGGGTTCGAGTCCCTGGCGGCGCACATATGAGGGGCCTCTCGGCGACACGAGGGGCCCCTCGAGGTCTTCCGGGGTCAGCCTCCGGTACGCCGGCTCGCCGGGCGGGCGCCACCACACCGGGTCGGCGCACCGCACGCCCTCCCGGCGCAGCAGCGCCCGGTGGATCTTGTTCGTGGCGGTGACCGGCATCCGCTCCACCACCCGCACGAACCGGGGCGCCATCTTCGAGCCCAGGTCCGGCTGGGCGAGCAGGAACTCCGCGAACCCCGCCGGATCGAAGCCGCCGGCGACGGCCGCCATCACCTGGTCCCCGGTCACCGGGTCCGGCACCGCGTAGACGGCCACGGCGTCGGCGCCGTCGTACCGGGCGAGGATGTTCTCGATCATCGCGGCGGCCAGGTTCTCGCCGTCGACGCGGAGCCGGTCGTCGGCGCGGCCTGCGAAGTAGAGGTAGCCGTCGGCGTCCCGGCAGAACAGGTCACCGGTCCAGTACCAGCCTCCCCGGCGCCGTTCGGCGTCCGCCCGCGGATTGCGCCAGTAGCCATCGAAGGGGTTGGGCGCCCGGTTCACCAGCTCGCCGATCGCCTCGTCGCCGTTCAGCAGCCGTCCGGCCGCGTCGAAGACGGCCGGCGGGCACTCCGCACGGGTCTCCGGGTCCAGCACCACGAGCCCGGGCCCGGCCGGCCCGACCGCGCCGGGCGGGGTGCCCGGCGTCCACTGCACGGCGGCCCCGCCCTCGGAGGAGCCGTAGCCCTCCACCAGCCGCACCCCGAACCGCCGCTCGAAGGCCGCCGCGTCGGCGGCCCCCGCTTCGGTGCCGAAACCGGTCCGCAGCGGGTTGTCCCGGTCGTCGTCCCGTTCCTCGGTCGCCAGGATGTACTGCACCGCGCGGCCCACGTAGGTGAAGTACGTGGCGTTGTAGGCCCGCACGTCCGCCAGGAAGCGCGACGCCGAGAAGCGCCGCCGCAGCGCCACGCCCGCCCCGGCCGCCAGCGCGGGCGCCCAGTCGGCGATCACCGCGTTGCCGTGGAACATCGGCATGCAGACGTAGTGCACGTCGTCCTCGCGCACGCCGAACCGGTCGGCCAGCGACCGTCCGGCGGCGGCCAGCCGGCCCTGGCTGCACACGGCGGCCTTGGGGGCGCCGGTCGAGCCGGAGGTGAAGTACAGCAGCAGCCGGTCGCCGGGGGTGCGCCGGGAGGCGTCCGGCACCGCGTCCCGGTAGGGCGCGAGGAGCGTGTCGTACTCCTCGGTGCCGGTGACCAGGACGCGCACCGTGTCCGGCAGCGCGAGGCCGTCGAGGAGCGGGAGGTGGGTGCGCTCGGTGACCACGATCCGGCACTCGGTGTGCAGGATGTCGCGGGCCAGTTCGGGGCCGCGGCGGGTGGGGTTGACGCCGGCGACGGCCGCTCCGGCGAGCGCCGCCGCGCCCAGCCACAGCGGGTATTCCGGGGTGTTGTCCAGCAGCACGCCCACGTGCGGCTCGGCGTCCGGCGGCAGCAGGTCGGCGAGCAGCGCGGCGCGGGCCGCGGCCCCCGCGGCGACCTCGTGGTGGGTCAGCGTCCGTTCCTCGCACCACAGCCCCGGCCGGTGGTCGCCCCACCGGCCGGCGACGAGTTCCGCGACCGTACGCCTGCCGGACTCCATGGGGCGCACGGTAGCTGACACTCCGTCAGTTGTGGAGACCTGCAACCCTAATAGCCGGAGACGTCCGAGGTCACGAAGACCTCGGTGTACGTGACCATGAAGCCGACGCAGAACACGACGACCACGCCGAGGAACGCGAGGATGCCGAAGGTCACCACGGCCTGCTTGGCGCGGGCCGGCGCGTGCGCGGTGGCGACGACCAGGGGGCCGTCCGTGTAGTGGACGGTGACGAAGTCGCCCTCCAGCCGGGTCGCCGGGCCGCCCTCCTCCTCGAAGCGGATCCGGCGGCCGTCGCGCGCGGTGAACTCGTGGACGTGGTGCAGGGTGGTGCGCACGGAGCTGTCGTGGCCGCCGCCGTGGGTCGTGGTGAACGTCCGCAGGCAGCGGCCCTCGGCCGTCAGCCCGCTGTTCCAGGCGCCGCGCACCTGCAGCCGGCGGCGCGTCACGCGGTAGGCCATGAAGAGGGCCAGGCCCGCGATCAGGCCGGGCACGAGGCAGCGCAGCACGTCCATGAGATCCCCCGATCACGGTGCGCCGCCTGCCGGCGGGCCTGCCAGGAACGCACCCGAGGGGAGATCCCGGCCGCCTCAAGGAATGCTCAGAGATCGCGCGCCGGGGCGGGGGCTCCCGGCGCGCGGCCCGGCCCGGGTCAGAAGGTGACGTCGGAGCAGGCGTAGAACGCGTTGCCGGTGTCCGCGACGGTCCACACGGCGAGGATGACGTGGTGCCCGCTCAGCCCGGACGGCAGGGTGCCGCTGTGGGAGAGGGTCGACGGCGGACGCTGACCGCCGTAGGGCACCGTCAGGAACGGCGTGGTGTCGAGGTCGGAGCGGGACAGGTTGTGGTCCTGGTTCCAGCCCTGGCGGGTGACGTAGTACCGGAAGTCGGTCGTGGCGTGGTTGGCCGTGAACTGCCAGCGGAAGGTGTAGCTCTGGCCGCCCGTCACCTTGGTGGCCGGCCAGGCGCCGCCCGAGGGGGTGCGCGGGCTGTCGAGCTGCGCGAAGCGGGTGTTGCCGCCGGAACATATCTGCCCGTCGGCCGGTCCGGCGGCGGGGAAGCCCTTGGGGCCCTCGACGCTCTGCGGCTCCCACTGGATGTCACCGCAACCGGTGACGGCGCCGTTCTGGCAGAGCTTCTGCCGGCTGACGGGGAGGTCGGTGTAGCCGTGGCTGCTTGCGCCACCGGAGGAGAACACGAAGGCTCCGGCGGTGGCGAGGCCCACCACGGCGGCGTACGACTTGGTCCTTGTGCGCATGCTGCCGCTCCTGGAGAACGTGGGGAAGGTTCGGTGAGCTGAACAGGTAGGTCTAGACCAACCCTCACGTTATGGCCAGGACTTGAACATGTCCAGACCAATCACGGAGACCGTTCTCAGCGCCCCGGCTCCGCCCGGCCCACGCAGAACGCCACCGTCAGGTCCTTGACCAGGGCCTTGCGCTCGTAGTCGTCGAGCTCCACCAGACCCCGCACGGTCAGCCGGGTCACCGTGTCCTCCACCGAGTCGACCACCGACGTCAGCATGCTCGCCCGGTTCTGCGCGTCCAGCGCGGCGACCCTCCGGCGGTGCATCGCGGCGGCGACCTCGGGGGCGTACTCGACGCGGACCGGCTGCACCGAGTACACCTCCAGCCCGACCGGCGCCGCGTCGGCCGCCACCAGCCGGGTCAGCGCCTCCCCGGCCGCCTCCGCCGCCCCCGCCGCGGCGCCGGGCGTCTCCACCGGCACCCGGGCCAGGGCCGCCTCCACGCACTCGCGCAGGTACGTCTCGTGGTCGTCGACGCCGAGCACGGCCCGCGCGGTGTCCCGCACCCGCCACACCGCCAGCACGACCACCCGCAGGGCGACCCCGCCGCCGTCCACCGCCGGCATCGGCTCGCTGCGCCAGTGCCGCAGCCGTACGTCGACCCGGCGGCGCAGCAGCAGCGGGTTGACCCACACCAGGCCGGTGCGCCGCACGGTCCCCCGGTAGCGGCCGAACAGGCCGACCACCAGGGCCCGCCCGGTCCGCCCGCGGGTCAGCCCGCCGAAGCCGAACAGCCCTACGGCGCCCGCCCCGGCGCAGGCCGCCCACTGCGCCGGCCCCAGCCCCGTCCCCGCGTACGCCGGCAGCCGCAGCGCCTCCAGCGCCGCCCGCGGCAGGACGCCGGCCCACCATGACACGGCCGCGCAGCCGGCCGCCCCGCAGACGCCGGCGAGGACCCCGGCCGCGCCGGGCAGCACCCGGGCCGGCCGTTCCACCAGCTCGGGGTCGGCCCGCGGCGCCGCGCGGTTCCTGGCCGCCGCCGGGCCGCGCAGCCGCGGCTGCTCCCCGGTGCCGCGCCGGCGCCCCACGACCGCGGGCTTCACCGGCACCGGCATCGGGCTCGGCTCGTCGCGGAACAGCAGGTGGACGGGGATCTCGGTGGTCGCCTCGTTCTGAATGAGACGCCCGGACCTGCCCGGCCCCTCGAACTCGGGCGTGTGTGACGTGGTCGTCGTGCTCAAGCGTGCCTCCAGCCTCCGCGCCAGATGCGCCACAACAGATGGATCGGGACGCCGTGGCCCCGGTGGAACGGGGCCACGGTGACCCGGGGGTGGGTCGGGTCAGGTGGGTCAGATCAGGTGGGTCGACTGAGGTCGGTCAGGAGAAGAGGCGGCGCCAGGTCTCCGGGCCCGGGCAGCCGTCCGCCGCGCCGCCCCGCCAGCCCTGGGCGCGCTGGAACGCCCGTACGGCACGCCGGTCCGCCTCGCCCCAGCGCGGTCCGGGCCCGGTCGTGTAGAAGGCGCCGAACCCCTTCTTCACCAGTTGCCGTCCCAGCCGGGTGACGTACGCGTTGCTCGCGCCCGGCCGGAACAGCGCGCGCCCCGGATAACCGGGGACGCCGTGCGAGGCGGGCGGCCCGGCGGTCGACGCCGGGATGCCGCTGCCCTTGCCGGTGACCAGCAGTTCCCAGGTCCGCGGGCCCGGCAGCCCGTCGGCGTCCGCGCCGCGCCAGCCCTGCGCCAGTTGGAAGGCCTGGGTGGCGCGCCGGTCCGCGTCGGTCCACCGCGGCCCCGGACCCGAGGCGTAGAAGCGCCCGCCGCCGCGCGCCACGAGCAGCTGCCCGAGCCGGGTGACGTACGCGTTGTTCGCGCCGGGGCCGAAGTACTCCGGGCCCGGATAGGCCGTCGCGGCCTGCTGAGCGGCCGGCGTGCCGGGGTTCGCGCCCGCCTCGTCCGCCGCGATTCCCCTGTACCGGTAGGGGACGTAGCGGTCCGAATTGCTGGAGTAGGCGTAAGGGGTGGCCCGGCGGCGGGCGTGCGGCGGAGTCTCCTCGTAGGCGACGTAGGAGGTGTGCGTGGAGTCCGTCCAGCCGCCGAAAAGGACGACGTGCGAGCCCTTCTCGGGGTTGTCCGGATTGTGGAACAGCAGTATGTCGCCGGGCTGGAGTTCCTCCTTGGAAATGCGCTCCCCGTATTTGCCCAGGCTGCCCGTCCATTCGTTCCCGGGCAGGCTCCAGGCCATCGACACGAAGCCCGAGCAGTCCTGCCGGTAACCGTCGGACCAGTAGTCGGACATGCTGTACGGCACCTGCGCGGCGACCCAGGCCTTCGCCCGGTTGATGATCTCCGTACGGGTGGTCTTCGGCAGCCGCACGGGCGCTGCGGGCAGTGCGGGACGGCCGGCCGGACCGTGCAGCGGGGCCCTGCCGCCCTGCGGTGTTCCGGGCTCGTCACCTGCGGGGACGCCCGGCCGGTGGGAGGCGTGCGGCGCGGCGAGAGCGGGTGCGGCATGACCCGCGGCGAGGGCGGCGGAGGCGGCGGCCGCGACGATCACGACGCGGTGCGCGGCCGGGTGGGCCGGGCGCCGGGCGGCCGGAGAATACGGCAGGACGCGGCGCCAGTGCGCGCAGCCGGGGCAGTCGCAGTCGCTCGCGGGATCGAATTCCTCGAATACCGGAGTCCCCATGCGATTCCCCTCACACTCCCGATGGAAATGACGGCGCCTGTGCACGTCGATCAGTTTCCCAACCGTCGCCGGGCCGCGCATGTTGACGGTCCGAATGATGTACCCGGACGTCCGCGGCACCCGCCGGGGCGCCGGGTGGTCGGGAGCACCCTCCGGCGTCCGGTAGAGTTGCCGCGTCAGCAGGCGCCGCTAGCTCAGTTGGTTAGAGCAGCTGACTCTTAATCAGCGGGTCCGGGGTTCGAGTCCCTGGCGGCGCACCGACAGGCAGAGGGCCCTCCGTGGGAACGGAGGGCCCTCTGCTCCATGTGGGAAGGTCGCCGGGTCCAGTACCGCTCGCTGCTGTCGCAGGAGCCGCACCGCGTCCGGGCCGCGCTCATGCTGGGCGCGGCGCCGCTGCCGTCGCTGGTCGTGCTGGCCTGGCTGCTCCAGCCGGAGCACCGGACCGAGCGCGACTGACCCGCCGCTGGAGAAGGGCACCCGCTACCCGCAGTCCTCGGTGCTGCCCGACGACGCCTTGCTGGTGTCGGGCGGCTCGCAGGACTACCGCGGGCGCAGCGCCTCCGACATCCTCCAGGCGCGGATCTACCACCCGGACACCAACACCTTCGACCGGGTCGCCGATCCGCTGGTGGGGCGCAACTACCACTCCGGCTCGATCCTGCTGCCCGACGGCCGCGTGATGTTCTTCGGCTCGGACTCGCTCTACGCCGACAAGGCCAACACCAAGCCGGGCAAGTTCGAGCAGCGCATCGAGATCTACACGCCGCCGTACCTGTACCGCGGCTCGCGCCCGTCGCTGTCCGGGGCCCGCAGACCATCGCGCGGGGCGGCTCGGGCACCTTCACGTCGCCGCAGGCGTCGGCGGTCAGGAAGGTGCGGCTGATCCGGCCGAGCGCGACGACGCACGTCACGGACGTGGACCAGCGGTCGATCGCGCTGGACTTCAAGACGTCCGGCGACAAGATCACGGTGACGGTGCCGAAGAACCGCAACCTGGTCCAGTCGGGCTGGTACATGCTGTTCGTCGACGACGACCGGGGCACGCCGAGCAAGGCGCAGTGGGTGAAGGTGCCGTGAGCCCGGGGGCGCCCTCCGAGAACGGAGGGCGCCCCCCCCCCCGGACGGTGGGGGGGCCCGCCGCGCCCGCGGCCCCCCCCCCCCCCGCCGCGGCCCCCCCCCCCCGCCGCCCTCCCGCCGGCTCTTCC
>NZ_JBFADM010000086.1:0-29362 GCF_040641355.1 Streptomyces sp. NPDC020996 | reverse complement strand
TCGCCGTCGGCGCGGCCAACGGCAGGCCCGCCAGTGCCCCGGTGAGCTTGCGCCACACACCGGGGCATCCCGTCTCCGGGAACAGGCACGCGGCCCGGCGGAGTCGCCGGGCGGCGGCGGAATCGGCAGGCGGCTCAGCCCTTGACGGCGCCGGTGAGCATGCCCTTCTTGAAGTGCCGCTGGACGAACGGGGAAGCGACCGCGACCGGTATCAGGGCGAGCACCATGACGGCCATCTGCAGTCCCAGGGCCGAGAGTTGCCCGGTGCGGACGGCCTGCTGGAGGCCGGTCGGCGCCTCGCTGTTCTTCTGGACCAGCTGGATGAGCACGTTCTGCAGCGGCATCATGTCCTGGTCGGAGAGGTAGATGGAGGCATTGAACCAGGCGCTCCAGTACCCGACGGCGTAGAACAGCGAGATGACGGCCAGCACCGCCCGCGACAGCGGCAGGATGATCGTGAGCAGGATGCGCAGGTCACTGGCGCCGTCGATGCGGGCGGACTCGGTGAGTTCCGGCGAGATCCCCATGAAGAAGGCGCGCAGCACGAGGATGTTGAAGACGCTCACCGCGCTCGGCAGGATCAGCGCCAGGTAGGTGTCGGTGAGTCCCAGGGACTGCACGAGCAGGTACGTCGGGATGAGGCCGGCCCCGAAGAACATGGTCGCCATCATGATCATCAGCAGCACCCGGTGGCCCAGAGTGCCCCGCCGGGACAGGCCGTAGGCCGCGAGCACCGACACCGTCATCGAGAACAGGGTGCCGACGAGCGTCACGCCGACCGAGACCATGATGGCCCGGCTGACCTGGCCGCCGCTGAGCAGTTCCCTGTAGTTGACGAAGGTGATGCCCTGGGGAATCACGACGAGACCGCCGACCCGGTCGATCACGGGCTTCGGGGACAGGCTGGTGACGATCACGATCCACAGCGGCCCGAGCACCGCCAGGCAGCACAGGGCGAGGAACGCGCCCTTCGCGGTGAGACCCGCCTTGCCCGGCGGCTCCTCCCACACGGGGCGGGCCGGAGCCTTGAGGCTGCGGATGAGCTGGGTGTTGAGGCTCACTTCTGGTACACCCCCTGCTCGCCCAGCAGGTGCGCGAACTTGTTCGCGGCCAGGACGAGACACAGTCCGATGGCTCCCTTGACGAGGCCCACCGCGGCCGCGTAGCTGAAGTCGCCGTTCTGGATACCCATGTTCCACACGTACGTGTCGAGGACCTCGCTGGCTCCCACGCCGACCGCGTCCCGCTGGAGCAGGAACTGCTCGAAGCCGACGCTCAGGGCGTCACCCACCCGCAGGACCAGCAGCAGGGCGATCACCGGGCGCAGCGCGGGCAGCGTCACGTGCCACATGCGCCGCCAGCGCCCGGCGCCGTCCATTGCGGCGGCCTCGTACAGATCGGTGCTGACGGCGGCCAGCGCGGCGAGGAAGACGATGATCCCCCAGCCGGCGTCCTTCCACACGGCCTGCGCGGTGACCAGGTACTTGAACAGGCTCGCGTCGGTCATCAGGTCGAAGCCGCTCCACCCGTGGTTCTCGAGGGTCTGGGCGATGACGCCCGCGCCGCCGAAGATCTGCTGGAACACGGTGACCACGAGGACCCACGAGAAGAAGTGCGGCAGATACATGATCGCCTGCGCCACGGCCCGGACCCGGGGCCGGATCACGCTGTTGATGACCAGCGCGAGGGCCACCGGGACCGGGAAGAACAGCACCAGTTGGAGCACGAACAGGACGATGGTGTTCTTGACGGCGTCCCAGAACAGCGGGTCGTCCAGCATCCGGGAGAACTGCTCCACGCCGACCCAGGGGCTGTGGAAGATCGCCGTGACGCCGTTGCTGGAGACGTACGGGTCGTAGTCCTGGAAGGCGACGACGTTGCCGAGCAGCGGAACGTAGTTGAAGAGCAGGAGCAGCACGATGACGGGCAGCGTCATCAGGACGAGCGCGCGGTCCCGGCGCCACCGGACCCGCCAGGGGATCCGGCCGGCCGTGCCCGCCTTGCGGGGCAGCACCCGCCCCTTCGCCGCGGCCGTGCCGACCGCGGCCGTCGGTTCCTCGACGGCCGCGGGGGGACGAGTCCCGTCGGGCCTGCTCCCGGCGGTGAGAGACATCAGTTGGCGCTGCCGTTCTTGTCGATGAGCTGCTTGTACCAGTCGCGCAGCTTCTCGCCGCCGGAGGACTTCCAGGTGGAGATGGCGGCCTGTACCTCGGACAGCTTCTTGTTGCCGCGCACGTAGTCGATCTCCATCTGCTCGAACTGGCTGGAGAGGTTGGCGAAGCGGCTCGGCTCGACGATGTTCATGCCGTACGTGGACGACTTCTTCATGAAGGCGCCCATCCGCTGCTGCCACTCGACCTGCTTGCGCGCGACGTCCGGGTAGTCGGGGTGGGCGTAGTAGGGAGCCGGGGCCGCCAGCATCACCCAGGCGTTGATCACCTCGCTGTTGCCCTGGTCGGTCTTGACCGGGACACCGTCCTTGACCGTGTAGTGGGTGCCCTCGACGCCGTAGTCGACGAACATCCGCTCCTTGGTGCCGTAGGGCGCGGCCGAGAAGTTCGCGGCGGCCAGCGCGTTCTCCACCGTCGTCTTCGAGGCGCCCTTGCGGATCAGCGACCAGATGGTGGCGGGCTGGGAGGCCCAGAGCTTCGGGTCGCCGCCGTCGGCGCCGAAGATGTCCATGCCCTCGATCTGGAAGTCCGGGTTGGCCTTGGCCTGTTCGGCGGTCTTCCCGTACCAGGCGGAGGTGTCGTTGTTGAACACCAGGATCTGCCCGGCGGTGAACCGCTGGCCGGCGTCGCCCGAGCGCGCCTTGTCGTCGGGGTGCACCACGCCCGCGTCGAACAGCTTGCGGGACCACTCCAGGGCCTCGAGGTACTCGGGCTGCTCGATGCGGTACGTCAGCTTGCCGTCGGACCCGATGTTCCAGCCCAGCGGGCCGGAGGCGCGGACGCCGAAGATGTTGAAGGCGGTCCAGGACATGTCGCCGCAGGCGTACACCTTGGCCTTGGCGCTGGTGGCGTCCTTGGCCCAGCTGAGGAACTCGTCGGGCGACTTGGGGACCGACCAGCCCTTCTTGTCGAAGATGTCCTTGCGGTAGTACGGCACGATGAAGGTCGCGGCGGCGGAGGGCATGGGGATGCCGCGCAGCGCGCCGCCGAAGATGCCCATGCGCCAGGCGTCGGAGGGGATCGCGGCCAGGTTCGGGTACTTCTTGACCTTGTCGCCGGCCAGGTAGGGGCCGAGGTCCATGAACTTCGCGGTGACCGCGTTGGAGATCTTGCCGACCAGTTCCCAGCTCGGCACGACCACCATGTCGGGTATGGAGCTGGAGGCGAGGACGGCGCCGAGCTTCTGGCCGTAGGTGTTGCCGTCCTGGTTCTGCCAGGTGACCTTGGTGCCCGCGGCGGCGTCGAGCGCCTTGTAGTAGGCGCAGTCGCCCTTGGGGGGAGAGCCCCAGAAGGGGGACATGATCTTGATGGGGGCCCCGGTGCCGAGCTTCTTCGGCACGGAGGTCTCGAGCGCCGAGAGGTCGACCTTGCCGGTGTAGCCGGCCGCCGATCCGTTCTTCGAGGGCAGGTCCGGCTTCGCGAGCGTGGCGGCGACGTACGCGGGGAGCAGCTTGTCCGCGGCCTTGCCCGACGTCGTGCCCTCGCGTGATCCGCTGTCCGACCCCCCGCAGGCGGCGAGCAGCGGCATCCCGCCTGCCACCGCTGCGGTGGCAACCGCCGTGGAGGCGAGGAAGCTTCTCCGGCTTGGCCCGGAGGAGGCGGAAGCGGTGTTCGGCGTCATTGCGTCAACCCTTCATGGCGCACCAGGACACCCGGCGGTGGCCGTCGGCTGTGGTGTCTCGAGTGGAACTGGCTGAGCCGAAGCGGGTCGCCGCCCGGTCGTCGGAGGACTGCGCACCGTCCCGGTGTGGCCCTCTTCGGATCGAAACAGTCGAAGCGCTTCGATGTTGCTGCGAGGTTAAGTGAACGACAGGGGGTGCACAAGGGTCGATCCCGAGATTCCTCGGAGGTATCCAGCAACGGCTGTCACGCATACGCTGCTTGAGATCGCGCCCGGTAGCCGGATCTGCCGACCCGAGGCGTCTTGACACCCACCCGGTCGTCGAACCAGCATCGAAGCGCTTCGAAAGAGCTCCACCGCTCCATCGCAAGGGGAACCACACGTGACCGCTCACCCGCCGCCCGCACCGCCGTTCCGCGATCCGCAGTTGCCGTTCGCGAAGCGCATCGACGACCTGTTGCAGCGGCTCACGCTCGACGAGAAGGTCTCCTTCCTGCACCAGTTCGCGCCCGCCGTCGACCGCCTGGGCGTCGCGGCCTTCCGCACCGGACAGGAGGCCCTGCACGGCGTGGCGTGGATGGGCCCGGCGACGGTGTTCCCGCAGGCCGTCGGCCTCGGCGCGACCTGGAACCCCGGCCTGGTGCGGCGGATCGGCGAGGCGGTGTCCCAGGAGGTCCGGGCGATGCGCGCCCGCGACGACCGCGTCGGCCTCAACGTCTGGGCGCCCACGGTGAACCTGCTGCGCCACCCCCTGTGGGGCCGCAACGAGGAGGGCTACTCCGAGGACCCGAAACTGACGTCCGCCATCGCCACCGCGTACACCCACGGCCTGCGCGGCGACCATCCGACGTACTGGCGCACCGCCCCCGTCCTCAAGCACTGGCTGGCGCACAACAACGAGACTGGCCGGGACGTCACGTCGTCCTCCGTCCGCCCGCGCGTGCTGCACGAGTACGACCTGCGCGCCTTCCGCGAGACGGTCGAGGCGGGCGCGGTGTCCGGGGTGATGCCGGCCTACAACCTGGTCAACGGCCGTCCCAACCACGTCTCCCCCTACCTGCGCGAACATCTGCGCCGCTGGACGGACGAGGAGCTGCTGGTCTGCTCGGACGCGGGCGCGCCCTCCAACCTGGTCGATTCCGAGCACTACTTCGACACCCACGAGGAGGCCACCGCCGCCGCGCTGCTGGCCGGCGTCGACAGCTTCACCGACCACGGCACGGACGGCTCGAAGATCACCGCCCGCGTGCACGGCGCCCTCGCCCGGGGCCTGCTGACGGAGGCCGACGTCGACACGGCCGTGCGCCGTCAGCTCGCGGTCCGTTTCCGACTGGGCGAGTTCGACCCGGAGCACGACCCGCACGCCGGCGCCGCCGCCTTCGACACCCCGGCGCACCGGGCGCTCGCCCAGGAGGCCGCCGAGCAGGCGATCGTGCTGCTGAAGAACGACGGACTGCTGCCGCTGCCCGCCACCGCCCGCGTCGCCGTCGTCGGCCTGCTCGCCGACGAGTGCAAACTCGACTGGTACAGCGGCACGTTGATCCACCGCTCCACCCCGCTGGAGGGCCTGTACGAGCGGTTCGGCACCCAGCGCGTGGAGTTCGCGGAGGGCGTGGACCGGGTCCGCCTGAAGACCTCGGCGGGCGCCTTCCTGAGCGTCCCGCCGGCCGACGCCGACGACGAGGTGCGCGGCGCCGAGGGCGCGCTGGACCCCGCCCAGCTCGCGGGCCGCACCGACCTGCCGCCGCTCACCACCGACGCCACCGGCACCGAACTCGCGCTGGTCGACTGGGGCGAGGGCGTGCTGACCCTGCGCGCCCCCGACGGCCGCTACCTCTCGGTGGCCGGCGACGGCTACCTGCGCGCCTCCGCCGACCAGCCGGGCGGCTGGGTCGTACAGGAGACGTTCCGACTCGAACCGCACGACAGCGGGCACCTCCTCAGGCACATCGGCACGGGTCGCCACGTCTCTGTCGCCGCCGACGGCGTGAAGGTTGCCGACGCGGACCCGGAAATCTTCGAACTGGTCGTCGTCGAGCGCGGCGAGGACGCGGTGGCCGCCGCGGCGGCGCGGGCCGACGTGGTCGTGGTGGTCGCGGGCAACGACCCGCACATCAACGGCCGCGAGACCGAGGACCGCACGACCCTGCGCCTGCCCCTCCACCAGGAGCGCCTGCTGCGGGCCGCCCGCACGGCGAACGAGCGCACGGTGCTGGCCCTGGTCTCGGCGTACCCGTACGCGTTCCAGACCGCCGGCCTGCCCGCGGTGCTGTGGACGGCGCACGGCGGGCAGGCCGCGGGCACCGCGCTGGCCCGGGTGCTGGCCGGCGACGTCTCGCCGGCGGGCCGGCTGCCGCAGACCTGGTACGAGGACGACGCCGACCTGCCCGACCTGCTGGACTACGACGTGGTCGGCGCCCGGCAGACGTACCTGTACTTCGAGGGGACGCCGCTGTTCCCCTTCGGGCACGGCCTGTCGTACGCGTCCTTCGCCTACGCCGACCTCGCGGTCCGGGCCGACGGCGAGGCGGTGCACGTCTCCTTCACGGTCACCAACACCGGTGACGTCACGGCCGACGAGGTGGCCCAGCTGTACACGCGCGCGGTCGAACCGTCGGTGCCGCGTCCGCGCCGCGAGCTGGTCGCGCACCGCCGGATCACGCTCGCGCCGGGCGAGCGGGCAGAGCTGTCCTTCGAAGTCCCGCTGCGTGCCTTCGAGTTCTGGGACGTGGCACACGGCAGGTGGCGCCTGGAGCCGGGCGCCTACGACATCCTGGCCGGCGCCTCCAGCGAGGACATCCGCCTGCGCACGACGGTGACCCTGGACGGCGAGCCCGCCGCCCCGCGCCCCGTCCTCGAACGCGGCCTGGCGGCAGCCGACTTCGACGAGCAGAGCGGCGTCGAGATCGTCGACCGGACGAAGGCCTCCGGCGACGCGGTGACGCCCGCGCAGGGCACCGCGGGCGAACTGATCTACCGCGCCTGCGACTTCGGCGACGGCGGCATCACGGCGGTGACCGCCGACCTGGCGGGCGAGGGCACACTCGAACTCTCCCTGGACGGCGGCCCGGCACTCGCCGAACTGACCCTGGGCACGCCCACGCAGAGCCCGTACGACTACGTCCCGGTAGGCGCGGAGATCGCCGCCGAAGGAGTACAGGGCGTGCACGACGTGCACATCAGGCTGCGCGGCCCGCTGCGGCTCGCGCACGTCGGCTTCTCCGGTTGAGGGTCCGGAACAGGCCGACGAGAAGGGGCCCGGCACCGGAAGTCATCGGTGCCGGGCCCCTTCGGGGTCGCTCGGACGGGTCAGAGGGCGAGACCGGTGAGCACCAGCACCCGCTCGTAGGTGTAGTCGTCCATCGCGTACTTCACGCCCTCGCGGCCCACACCGGACAGCTTGGCGCCGCCGTACGGCATCTGGTCGGCGCGGTAGGACGGGACGTCGCCGATGACGACGCCGCCGACCTCCAGGGCGCGGTGGGCGCGGAAGGCGACCTGGACGTCGTGCGTGAACACGCCCGCCTGAAGGCCGTACTTGGAGTCGTTGACGGCGGCGAACGCCTCGGCCTCCCCGTCCACCTTGCGCACGGTGAGGACGGGCCCGAAGACCTCCTCGCAGGAGATCGTCACGTCGGCCGGCACGTCGGCGAGGACGGTCGGCGCGTAGGAGGCGCCGTCGCGCTTGCCGCCGGTGAGCAGCCGCGCCCCGGCGGTGACGGCCTCGTCCACCCAGGACTCGACGCGCTTGGCGGCGTCCTCGCTGATCAGCGGGCCGACGTCGGTCTTGTCGTCGTTCGGGTCACCGGTGACCTGGGCCTCGACGGCGGCGACGATGCGCGGCAGCAGCCGGTCGTACACCGCGGCGTCGGCGATCACGCGCTGTACGGAGATGCAGGACTGGCCGCCCTGGTAGTTGGAGAAGGTGGCGATGCGGTTCGCGGCCCAGTCGAGGTCGGCGTCGCTCGCCCAGTCGGCCAGCACGACGGCCGCGCCGTTGCCGCCCAGCTCCAGGGTGCAGTGCTTGCGCGGCACCGAGTCCATGATCGCGTAGCCGACCTTCTCGGAGCCGGTGAAGGAGATCACCGGCAGGCGCGGGTCCTGGACCAGGGCGGGCATGCGGTCGTTGGCGACCGGCAGGACGCTCCACGACCCGGCCGGCAGGTCCGTCTCGGCGAGCAGCTCGCCGAGGACCAGGGCGGACAGCGGGGTGGCGGGCGCCGGCTTGAGGATCATCGGCGCGCCGGCCGCGATCGCCGGGGCGATCTTGTGGGCGCACAGGTTCAGCGGGAAGTTGAAGGGCGCGATGCCGAGGACGACGCCCTTCGGGAAGCGGCGGGTGAGGGCGAGCCGGCCCTGGCCGCCGGCGTCGGTGTCGAGCCGCTGGGCCTCGCCGCCGTTGAAGCGGCGGGCCTCCTCGGCGGCGAACCGGAACACCGACACCGCGCGGCCGACCTCGCCGCGGGCCCACTTGATCGGCTTGCCGTTCTCGGCGGAGATGAGCTGCGCGATCTCCTCGGTGCGCTCGACGAGCCGTCGGCTGACGTGGTCGAGGGCGGCGGCGCGGGCGTGGGCCGGGGTGGCGGCGAACTCGTCCCGTACGGCGTACGCGGCGGCCACGGCCTCCTCGACCTGCGCGTCGGTCGGCACGCTCACCTTGCCGACGACCCGGCCGTCCCACGGCGAGGTGACGTCGAAGCTGTCCTCGCCGGTGACCTGGCGGCCGGCGAGCCAGAAGGCGTGGGTGGAAGTCATTGTCGAGTCCCGGCCCTTCCGCGTTGGGGATGTGTGCATGGCTTTCGGCACCACGGTAGGGGCGGGCGGGGCCGCGGGCGTTTGTCCGGGGCGGAGAAGTGGGTGCGGGGGGTGCGCCGGATTGTCCTAGGCCGTGTTTTGAGGCAGCACGGGCAGCCAGCGATTAAGTGAAATCGCCCGCGATCTGGTTGATGCTGGTCCTGGTTGATGCTGGTCGCGGTGGTGATGTCGTGCTCGCGGCGGGCCTGCCGCCCAGCCCGTGGTCGTCCGGCTCGGTCGTGACACCGCCGGGCGGTTCCTTCTGCCCGGCGGTGTCCCGGCGGGCGCCGGCTGCGTGCTGGTGAGCCCGGCAGGCCGTGGCGAGGACCACGACCGTCACCGCGACGGCCGGTCACCCATTCTGGGTTCCGTCGCTGCGAGAGTGGGTCGACGCCGGTGAGCTGAAGCCGCGCCAGTGGCTTGAGACGTCCTCAGGCACCTGGATCCAGATCGGCGCGGTCGAGGCATGGACGGCGAAGAAGGCGACGGTCCACAACCTGACCGTCACCGATGTCCACACGTACTATGTCGAGGCAGGCAACTCGGCGCTCCTGGTCCACAGCTGTGATCAGTACAACGATCTGATCGACGAGCTGCGGGCTGTCGGCTTGCAGACCGACCCGAAGGACAAGAAGGGGCTGTACAGGAAGGTCGGACGTGGGCTCGAAAATCATTCCAACCCAGGTCGCCCGTCATTCAGGGAAGGCGAGTGGCCGAAACCCGAGGGCAAGAAGAACCCGGACGCGTGGAATGCTCTGGGAAGCCAGGTGCAGGATGAGATCCTCGACAACGTGGCCTCGATCGACCATTACCACTCACGCAAGTACCAGAGCGATCTCCTTGACGTGCGAGGCGCTGACGGCAGAGGGATCAGGTACTGGTCACGCCGCGGCAAATTCGAGTTCATGGGGTTCCTCGACGCGGGGACGTAGAGATGCATCCTGAACGACACAACGGGCGCGAGGTTCACGTCCAGAATTTCACGCCGATCGACTCGGACGAGAGAATCGTTGAATTTCGCACCAGGGATGACCGCGGCGCCATCGTGGAGATTCTCGAGGTGTTTCAGCGCGAGGGGTCGGATGAGCTGTTCATTCGCCTCATCGATCAGCCCGTGAGTGTGCGATTGGTGCAATGGGCAGTCCAGGAGGCTGCTCGCAGGCTGCCCTGACGGACAGGACAGCGCAGCGAGGGCGCTCGGCCGTATCCACCGGCCGAGCGCCTTCGGCTTGCCTGCCCGCGCTCGCGCCCGACCCGCACCACTCTCGTTCAGGACTCGGTCTACGACGACGGGAGCGCCGCCTCCGGCCTGCCCACCCTGACGGCGCTGGGCAGTTCGGCCTCGGCCGGGTACGCAGGGACGCTGACACTCGGCGTCGAGAGGAGCTGACACCGTCCGCTTCGACTCTGAACGGGCGTCACCGCAGCGGAGCCGGCGCATGGTGTTGCGTGCAATCGCCTCGCTTCTGCCCATCACCTGGGTCACGGCAGATGCCGCCTACGGACAGGCTAGGCGGGGGTCCCGGGGGCGTGGGCCCGCCTGCCGAGCCAGCAGGCCGGCAGGCAGGTGTGACCGGTGTGCTGCGGGACCGGGGAGCACCGCCCCCGAAACACCGTCAGGCGCCCGCGTCGCTCACGCCTCCGTCCGGTGACGTGGGTTCGCGGCGTTTCCGACGCGGGACCTGGATAGCGCGGGGCCATCCCCTCGGGTGCCGGGATGACCGCGCGGCGAGACACTGTCCCAGACCGGCGACCTCGATCACGCCACCGACACGTGCTCCACGTACTACGATGTAGTACATGGAGACGACCGCCCGCGAGTTCAACCAGAACGCCTCGAAGATCCTCGCCGCGGCAGAGCGCGGCGAACGCATCACGGTGACCAAGAACGGCCGGCCGGTCGCCATACTCTCTCCGGTGAGCGAGGCGGAGGCCTCGGTTTCCGCGTATCCGACCGACCCGATGGGAGAAGACGACGAGGCTCCCGTGTTCCACAGCGGGTCGCCCGTGGACTGGTCGGCGGGCCGTGGCGACTACCTGGAGGGGTTCGGGGCGTGACCGTACTGATCGCCGACACGTCGGGACTTTTCGCGTACTACGACGGAACCGACCCGGAGCACAAGGCGTGCCGCGCGGCGGTGGCGTCCGCCGCCCACCTGGTGATCACACCCCTGGTGCTGGCCGAGCTCGACTACCTGCTGACCGCGCGGGTCGGCCCAGATGCCGCACACGCGGCGCTCACCCACGTCCGTGACCGCGTCGCCGTACGACGGTACGCGGTGCCCGAGGTCGAACCGCATCTGTCGACGGCGTTGGTGACGATGCGCCGCTATCCGCAGATCGGTCTTACGGACACCATGAACATCGTCATGGCGGCCGAGTACCGAACAGACGGCGTTCTGACCCTGGACCGCCGCCATTTCCGCACGGTGCGCCCACTCACAGGCCACCCCGCCTTCCGCCTCTGGCCCGACGACCGGTGACCGATGACCGGTGACCACCGAGCAGACGACGATCACCATCGAGCCTGGCAGCGAGCGCTCGCCTCGGTCACACGCACAACTCTCTGTCGTCGTCCGCCGCGCGGTCCCTCACTCCCCCGAAGTCGCCTTCAGCGCCAGCCAGAGTTCCATCCGTACGTCCGGGTCGTCCAGGCTGCGGCCGAGGATCTCCTCCACTCGGCGCATGCGGTAGCGCAAGGTGTGGCGGTGGACGCCCAGATCGGCGGCTGCGGCGTCCCACTGGCCGTGGCGGGAGAGCCAGGCCCGCAGTGAGGCCACCAGGTCGCCGCGGCCGGTCGCGTCGTGGTCGCGCAGCGCGCGCAGCAGGCCGTCGGCGAACGCCCGGACCGCGTCGTCGGCCAGCAGCGGCAGCAGCGATCCGGCCGCCAGTTGCTCGTGCTCCACGCACACCCGGCCCCGCCGCCGGGCCACCGACAGTGCCTGTTCGGCCTGCTTGTACGCCACCATGGCCGCGGTCGGTCCGGCCGGGGCGGACAGGCCCACGACCAGTTCGTGACCGTCGGCCGCCCGGTCCCCCGTCCCCGCCGCCCGTTCGCGCGCCGTCTCCTGTGCCGTCGCGTACCGGCCGCAGGCGGCGACCGCCGCGCCCCCGTCCGCGGCCAGCACCACCAGCCGTTCCCCCTCGGGCACGACCAGCACGGCCTCCCCGGCGCGGGCCGCCGCCGACTCCACGGCCTCGGCGAGCGCGGCCGGCGGGTCGCCGTCCGTGCCGTCGGCGGTGCCGCCCCGGGCGGCCGGGGGACGGGCGGCCGGGTCGGCGGCCGCCCGCGCGGCCGACGCGGAGGCGCACTCGGCGACGATGATCCGGAACGGGGCGTCCAGCAGTCCGCCGTACAGGTCGCCGGCGACGGTGCGCGCGTGCTCGGGCTCGCCCGCGAGCAGCATGCGCAGCACCGCCGCGCCGATGCGCTGTTCGGCGGCGTGCAGGGAGCGGGAGCGTTCCGTGGTCAGGGTCAGCAGCGCGATCGCCGAGTGGACGGCGTACCGTTCGGCGGTGCCGGGGGCCGCGGCGGTGCCCACCGCCAGCGCGGCCCGCGGGCGCCGACCGGTGCCCAGGGAGTGCAGCTCGACGCGGTCCTCGTGGTCCGGTCCGCCCACCACCGAGGACGCGGGCGCGGGCCGCTCCCGCAGCCGTTCCACGTCCGCCCTGAGCCGCGCCGCCCTGCGGCCCGCCCACTCCGGTGCGGCGGCCACGACGGCGCCCGAGGCGTCGTACAGCGCCGCCCAGCCGTCGACCTGCGAGGCGAGCGCGGCGAGCAGCCCCTCCGGGCCGTCCGTCAGGGCTTGCTTCGTCAGCTCGCGCTGCGCGGCGAACCCGGCCGTCACCGCCCGGTACTGCTCGGCCGCGATCGCCGCGGAGACGGCCTTGCTGATGGCGATGAAGGGCGTGCGGCGCGGCACCTCCAGCAGCGGCAGCCCCTCCGCCCGCGCCGCGTCGACGAGGGCCTCGGGGATCTCGTCGTAGTTGACGCCGACGGCGAAGCCGAGGCCGACGACACCGGCTCCGGCCAGCCGCCGCACGTACCGGCGCATCGCCACGTGGTCCTCGGCGTCCAGCTTCAGCGCGGTGATCAGCAGCAGTTCCCCGCCCTCCATGTACGGCACGGGGTCGGCGAGCTCGCTGACGTGCGCCCAGCGGACGGGCACGTCCAGGCGGTCCTCGCCCGCGCGCACGGTCAGCTTGAGCGCCGAGTGGTGGACGAGCGAGGCGAGCGTCGGGGGCATGAGGCCTTCATCTCGAGGAGGGCGACGCGATCGAGGTGATCACTTGGCCGTCGCGTACGAACGGCCTATGCCGATTCTGCCTCACCGTACGATCGACCGGCCTCCCGTTCGTACGGTCGGCCGGCCTCCTCGTACGGCCGGGACTCAGCCCCGCAGATCCACCAGCAGCGGCGGCGCGTGCTCGCCCTGCACCGTGGTCAGCGACAGCACCGCGTGGCCCGGCGGGACCCCGTGGGCGAGTTCGGACGCCGACCACCGTTCCCGCTCGACCTGGCGCACGGTCACGGCCCGCGCGGTGGGCGCCTTGCCGGTGATCACCCGGCGCAGCATGTGCACCGCCTTGCCGGCCGGGGTCTCGGCGATGATCTGCCGGTCCGTGACGTCGCGGGTCTCGGTCCACTCCTTGCCCCACACCTCGGCGAAGTCCTGCCCGTCCCAGGGGGTCAGCCCGGACAGCGCCATCCGGCAGCCGGTCGCGCCGAGCAGCGGCCCGCGCAGCGGCCGCGGTACGTCGTCCAGCGTGCGCAGGGTCAGCACGACGCCCGCGTTCGCCGACCGCAGCCGCTGGATGCCGCGCACCGCCTCGGGGGTCACGACGCCCGCCGCGTCGTCCAGCAGCAGGCAGGCGAACAGCGACCGGTCCTCCCGTACCGCGACGCTCGCCGTGAACTGCGCGAGCACCAGCCGCGCCAGCATCCGGGAGGCGTCGGCGTGCCCGCGCTCGGGCAGGTCGATGCGCACCCGCACCGGGTGGTCGAGGGCCTTGAGGGAGAACGGCCGGGACTGCCCGGAGGTGTCGAAGAACCCGGCGAAGGCGGGCCGGTCGAGCAGCGCGACCCGGTCGGCGAGGACGCCGGCCACGTCGCCCGGGTGCCCCGCCTGCCGCTGCCGCGCGTCCAGTTCGCGCAGCAGCGAGTCCTGCCCGGAGGCCTCCAGCGCCGTGCGCAGTTCGCCCAGCGGGCCGGGGGCCGCGTCGAGCAGCTGCCGCAGCTCCGGTACGGAGGGGAAGCGGCCGTGGACGGCCCGGAACGGTCCGAGCAACTGCGCCAGCACGGTCGTGGAGCGGCGGCTGTCGCTGCCGGGGTGCGGGTCGGCGAGGTCTCCGACGAGCGCCTCGGCGAGCACCGCGGCGGCCTCGTCGGGGTCGGTGGTCCCGCCGTACAGGTCGAGGTCGTGGACGGAGTCGGGCTGCCCGACGCGTACGACGACGTCGTAGGCGCCGGCCGGTCCGAGGCCCGCCCCCGCGGCGCCGACCACGACGACGGCGGCCCGTCCGGCGAGCGCGTGCAGGCACAGCGACTCGGCGAGCGGCCGCACCACGGTGCCGGTCTTGCCGGAGCCGGCCGGGCCGACGGCGAGCAGGGAGGTGCCGAGCAGGTCGGGGCCGAGGCCGAGGCCGGCCCCGCGGTAGGCGTAGGGGTTGCGGGGGTCGTCGGCGGCGGCGCCGAGCCGCACCTGCCCGGTGATCAGGTCGTGCCGGGCGAGCCGGGCGGGCAGGTCGCGTTCCCCGGAGGGGTGCAGGCAGGCGGCGGCGCCCTCCTGGAGCACCGCGCCGGTGAACGCGGCGAGGCTGTGCCGGCCGCTGCGCACGCCCTGCCAGGCGCGGGTGATGCGAGCGTGGTCGACGTCCCGCATCAGGCCCGCCCTGGCCTCCGCGGCGAGCCGTTCGGCGGCGTCGACGGCTCCGGCGGCGCGCAGCTGGGGCCACTCGGCGGGGTCCTGCTCGGGGGCGGGCGGGCGCTCGGTGCGCGGGGTGGCGGCCGGGCGCCAGGCGGGAGGTCCGTAACGGCGCCAGATCTCGCCCCAGCGGCCGAGGCGGCCCACGCCGACCATGATGACCAGGGCGATGAGCACGTAGTAGGCGTAGACGACCACGACCGCGGCGAAGCTGTGGGGCTGGGCCCAGGAGTCGGGGATCATCGCCCAGAGCGGCAGCAGCCACCAGTCGCCGAGGTAGCCGTTCCACAGCAGGGACCAGACCAGCCAGCCGACGAGGAAGGCGATCAGTGCCCCGCTCAGCAGCTGGCGTGCGGGGGTGAGTTCCGGTTCCTCCTGCGGGCGCGGCCGGTGTCCGAACCGCCACACGCCGGGCGGCGCCTCGGGCCGTGGGGCCCGCAGCCAGGCCAGGAACGCCTGCCCGTCCGGCCGCGGCGGCGTGCCCGGCGCCGCGGAAGGCCATGGCGGCGTGCCCGGCGCCGCGGGAGGCCTCGGCGGCATCGCCGGAACCTCCGGCGGACCTGCCGGACGCGGCACCGGGTTCGCATGCGTGCCCCGCGCGTCCTGCGTCCCGTCGCTGTCCATCGCCCTCGCTCCCCGACCAGCCGTTTGGTGCTCCATCAGCGGTCAATCTAACGCCCCGGCAAGGGGAGTTCACCGATTGCGCGGCCGAGGGGACGGGCCGGTTCGGGCCCGGGCCGTGCGCACGCGCCGGAAGCGGGTACACGGGGGCCGTCGGGTGACCGCCGACGGCGCGCGCCCTGATGCTCCTACGGCCACCCGCCACGGCCATCCGCTGTGGCATGCGTTGTGGCATTCGCTGTGGCATTCGCTGTGGCCATGACGGACGGCCATACCGAGACCACCCGCTATGGCCACCGCGGACAATCCGTCGTCACGACAACGCCCACATGGAGCATGCCCACCCCCCGCTCCCCGTCCTAGCCTGCGAGGAAAGAGTTCGTAAGGCCGTAAAACCCCACAGGAGCCCCCATGAGCGCACTTCCGCAGGAGCGCCGCCTCGTCACCGCCATCCCCGGTCCGAAGTCGCAGGAACTGCAGGCCCGCCGGGTCGCCGCGGTGGCGCAGGGCGTGGGCTCCACGCTGCCCGTCTTCGCCGCCCGGGCCGACGGCGGCATCATCGAGGACGTCGACGGCAACCGGTTCATCGACTTCGGCTCGGGCATCGCGGTGACGACGGTCGGCGCGTCCGCCGAGGCCGTCGTACGCCGGGCGTCCGCGCAGCTCGCCGACTTCACCCACACCTGTTTCATGGTCACCCCGTACGAGGGCTACGTGGCGGTCGCCGAGGCCCTCGCCGAGCTCACGCCGGGTGACCACGCCAAGAAGTCCGCCCTGTTCAACTCCGGCGCCGAGGCCGTCGAGAACGCGGTGAAGATCGCGCGTGCGTACACCAAGCGCCCGGCGGTCGTCGTCTTCGACCACGGCTACCACGGCCGGACCAACCTGACGATGGCGCTGACGGCGAAGAACATGCCGTACAAGCAGGGCTTCGGCCCGTTCGCGCCCGAGGTCTACCGTGTGCCGGTCGCCTACGCCTACCGCTGGCCGACCGGTCCGCAGAACGCCGGCCCCGAGGCCGCCGCGCAGGCCATCGACCAGATCACCAAGCAGATCGGCGCGCACAACGTCGCCGCGATCATCATCGAGCCGGTGCTCGGCGAGGGCGGCTTCATCGAGCCGGCCAAGGGCTTCCTGCCCGCGATCCGCCAGTTCGCCTCGGACAACGGCATCGTCTTCGTCGCGGACGAGATCCAGTCCGGCTTCTGCCGCACCGGCCAGTGGTTCGCCTGCGAGGACGAGGGCATCGTCCCCGACCTGATCACGACGGCCAAGGGCATCGCGGGCGGTCTGCCGCTCTCCGCCGTGACCGGCCGCGCCGAGATCATGGACGCCGCGCACGCGGGCGGCCTCGGCGGCACCTACGGCGGCAACCCCGTCGCGTGCGCCGGCGCGATCGGTGCGATCGAGACGATGAAGGAGCTGGACCTCAACGCCAAGGCGAAGAACATCGAGGCGATCATGAAGGGCCGCCTCACCGCCATGGCCGAGAAGTTCGACATCATCGGCGACGTCCGGGGACGCGGCGCGATGATCGCCATCGAGCTGGTCAAGGACCGCACGACCAAGGAGCCGAACCCCGAGGCGGCCGGCGCGCTCGCCAAGGCCTGCCACGCCGAGGGCCTGCTCGTCCTCACCTGTGGCACCTACGGCAACGTGCTGCGTTTCCTGCCCCCGCTGGTGATCGGCGAGGACCTGCTGAACGAGGGCCTCGACATCATCGAGCAGGCTCTCGCGGGCGTCTGAGAGCAGGCTTTCGCAGGCTCCGCGTGCAGGCTTTCGCAGGCATCTGAGCGCCCGTCCGCACAGCTGATCCCAGGGCTGGGGCGGCCAACGGCAGAGCGTGTGAAGAACGTGTGCGAGGTGGATGTCGGGGTGCGATTCCGTCTGTCGTCGCCACCGGCACTGCCGTAGGTTCTACGCAGATGAGAGAAACACCCCGTCCGCAGGGGACTGCGGACGACCTCAGGCCGGGGCCTCCCCAGCTTCGACCTGGTCGTGCCCTCGCGCACACAACCGGGGCCTCCGGCTCCGGATCTCCTCACCGGTCGGACAGTCGCCCGCCCCAAACCCCCCGGGGTGGGCGTCCATCCGATCCGATCGGCCGCTCCGGAACGACCCCCCCTGTTCCGGGGCGGCCGGCCTCCTTCCTCTCCTTCCTCCTTCTCGGGCTCCCCGCTCTCCTCTTCGCGCTGATCACCTGGCAGGTCGTGGCCGACGGCCCGCTGGTGCGCGTGGACGAGCGGGTCAGCCGCGTTCTGGTGCACCCGGACCGCGTCTCGGAACTGCTGTCCGACCTCGGCGGTGTCGGGGTGGCGCTCCCGGTCCTGGCCCTCGTGCTGGCCGATGTGGCCCGGCGCGGCCGTCGGGCGGGCGCCCGACGCTGGTGGCTGCCGCCGCTCGCCGCGGCGCTCGTCATGGCACTGGTGCCGGCGCTGGTCGTCCCGCTCAAGGAGTTCACCGCCCGACCGGGCACCCCGGCCGTGCCGCCGGGCACCGGCTACTACCCCTCCGGCCACACGGCGACCGCCGCCGTCGCCTACGGCGCGGCGGCGGTGCTCCTGCTGCCCTGGCTGGCTTCGGCGGCCGCCCGTCGCGTGGTCGTCGTCGCCTGCGCCGCCGTCAATCTCGCCGTCGCCTCCGGCCTGGTCCGCCGCGGCTACCACTGGCCGCTGGACGTCCTGGCGAGCTGGTGCCTCGGCGCGGTGCTGCTGACCTGCCTGACGCTGGTCGTCCACGCCGCGTACGGCGCCGGAGGCGGTCCGCCGACCGCTGGGCAGGACGGCGAGACCAGCCGCGGCCCGGCCGCGCCCTGAAGGGGCGCGGGGAACCGCGCAATCAGCCAGGACGGCGCGGCAGACGATCGACGGCACACAGCCCGTCACGGCCGACGGCACACAGCCGGTCACGGCCGACGGCACACAGCCCGTCACGGCCGACGGCACACAGCCCGTCACGGCCGACAGCACGCACCCCGCAATGACCGAGCGGAGCGCTCAGCTGTCGAAGCCCAGGCCCAGCCGGTCCATCGTCCGCAGCCACAGGTTGCGCCGGCCGTCGTGCGCGTCGGCGCGGGCCAGGGACCACTTGGTCAGCGCGATGCCGGTCCAGGCGAAGGGCTCGGGCGGGAAGGGCAGCGGCTTCTTGCGGACCATCTCCAGCGAGGTGCGCTCGGTGGTCTCCCCCGCCAGCAGGTCCAGCATCACCTCGGCGCCGAACCGGGTCGCGCCCACGCCGAGCCCCGTGTAGCCCGCGGCGTACGCCACCTTCCCCCGGTGCGCGGTGCCGAAGAACGCCGAGAAGCGCGAGCAGGTGTCGATCGCGCCGCCCCACGCGTGCGTGAAGCGGACGCCTTCCAACTGCGGGAAGCAGGTGAAGAAGTGGTCGGCGAGCTTGGCGTAGGTCTCCGGGCGGTCGTCGTACTCGGCGCGCACCCGGCCGCCGTAGGGGTAGACCGCGTCGTAGCCGCCCCACAGGACGCGGTTGTCGGCGGACAGCCGGAAGTAGTGGAACTGGTTGGCGCTGTCCCCGAGGCCCTGGCGGTTCTTCCAGCCGACCGACGCGAGCTGCTCGTCGGTCAGCGGCTCGGTCATCAGCGCGTAGTCGTAGACCGGGACGGTGTACGGGCGCACCCGCCGGACCAGGTTCGGGAAGACGTTCGTGCCGAGCGCGACCTTACGGGCGCGCACGGAGCCGTAGGGGGTGCGTACGGCCATGCCGGCGCCGTACGGCTTGAGGGCGAGCGCGGGCGTGTGCTCGTGGACGCGGACGCCGAGCCGCAGGCAGGCCCGCTTCAGGCCCCAGGCGAGCCGGGCCGGGTTGACCAGGGCCACGCCCTTGCGGTCGTGCAGGCCGGCCTGGAAGGTCGGCGAGTCGACGTGGCTGCGCACCGCCTCGGCGTCCAGGAACTCGACGCCGTCGGCGAGGCCGCGGCGCTCCATCTCCTCGTACCAGTCGCGCAGCTCCCGCGCCTGGTACGTCTCGGTGGCGACGTCGATCTCGCCGGTGCGCTCGAAGTCGCAGTCGATCCCGTACCGGGCGACCGCGGCCTCGATCTCGTCGAGGTTGCGGGCGCCCAGCTCCTCCAGCTTGTGGATCTCGTCCGGCCAGCGGGTCAGCCCGTTGGCCAGACCGTGGGTGAGGGAGGCGGCGCAGAAGCCGCCGTTGCGGCCGGAGGCGGCCCAGCCCACCTCGCGGCCTTCCAGCAGGACGACGTCCCGCCCGGGGTCGCGCTCCTTGGCGATCAGCGCGGTCCACAGTCCGCTGTAGCCGCCGCCGACGACCAGCAGGTCGCAGGTCTCGGCGCCGGTGAGGGCGGGCTCGGGACGGGGCTTGCCGGGGTCGTCCAGCCAGTACGGGACCGGCTGGGCGTCGGAGAGTGCTCTTGTCCAACGGCTCATGGCGCCTGGGGCCATGATTTTCAACTCCCTACAGGGTTGCGGTGGATCACGCCTTCTGCTTGTTGCGGCGGTTGCCGACGACCATCGAGGTCAGCACGAGCAGTACGGCGATGAGGAACATGGCCGTGCCGATCACGTTGATCTGGACGGGCGTTCCGCGCTGCGCCGAACCCCAGACGAACATGGGGAAGGTGACGGTCGAGCCGGCGTTGAAGTTGGTGATGATGAAGTCGTCGAAGGAGAGCGCGAAGGCGAGCAGCGCGCCCGCCGCGATGCCCGGGGCCGCGATGGGCAGCGTGACCCGCAGGAACGTCTGCACCGGACCGGCGTACAGGTCCTGGGCGGCCTGCTCCAGCCGCGGGTCCATCGACATCACGCGCGCCTTCACCGCCGTCACCACGAAGCTCAGGCAGAACATGATGTGGGCGATCAGGATCGTCCAGAAGCCCAGCTGGGCGCCCATGTTGAGGAACAGGGTGAGCAGCGAGGCGGCCATGACGACCTCGGGCATCGCCATCGGCAGGAAGATCAGCGAGTTCACCGCGCCACGCGCCCGGAAGCGGTAGCGGACCAGCGCGAAGGAGATCATCGTGCCGAGGATCGTGGCGCCGATCGTCGCCCAGAGCGCGATCTGGAGGCTGAGCGACAGCGAGCCGCACATGCCGGCGACTCCGCACGGGTCCGTCCAGGCGTCCGTGGAGAACTGCTGCCACTCGTAGTTGAAGCGCCCCTTCGGCTTGTTGAAGGAGAACACCGTCACGATGACGTTGGGCAGCAGCAGGTACCCGAGGGTCAGCAGTCCCGCGATGACGACGAGGTGGCGCTTGAGCCAGTTGACGAAGGCCATTTAAACCAGATCCTCCGTGCCGGACTTGCGGATGTAGAACGTGACCATGATGAGGATCGCGGCCATCAGGATGAACGACAGCGCCGCCGCCGTCGGGTAGTCCAGGATCCGCAGGAACTGGGTCTGGATGACGTTGCCGACCATGCGGGTGTCGGTCGAGCCGAGCAGGTCCGCGTTGACGTAGTCGCCGGCCGCCGGGATGAAGGTCAGCAGCGTGCCGGAGACCACGCCCGGCATCGACAGCGGGAAGGTGACCTTGCGGAACGTGGTGGCCGGGCGTGCGTACAGGTCGCCCGCCGCCTCGTGCAGCCGTCCGTCGATGCGCTCCAGCGAGGTGTACAGCGGCAGGATCATGAACGGCAGGAAGTTGTACGTCAGACCGCACACCACCGCGAGCGGGGTGGCGAGCACCCGGTCGCCGGCCGTCATGCCGAGCCAGTTGGTGACGCTCAGGATGTGCAGCGAGTCCAGGGCGCCGACCACCGGGCCGCCGTCCGCGAGGATGGTCTTCCAGGCGAGCGTGCGGATCAGGAAGCTGGTGAAGAACGGCGCGATCACCAGGACCATGATCAGGTTGCGCCAGCGGCCCGCGCGGAACGCGATCAGGTAGGCCAGCGGGTAGCCGAGGATCAGGCACAGGATGGTCGCCGAGCCGGCGTACAGCACCGAACGCAGGAACTGCGGCCAGTACTCGGTCAGCGCGTCCCAGTAGGTCGCGAAGTGCCAGGTGACCTGGTAGCCCTTCTCCAGGGAGCCCGTCTGCACGGACGTGGACGCCTGGTAGACCATCGGCAGCGCGAAGAAGACCAGCAGCCACAGGATGCCGGGCAGCAGCAGCCAGTACGGCACCAGGCGGCCCCGCTTGCGCGGGGGCTTCTTCGCGGGGGTGGCGGGGGCGAGCGGCGGAGGTGCCTCCGCCTCGGTGATCGTCGTCATCAGGCCGCCTCTTCCTCGACGGTCTCGACTCCGGCGTCGATGTCCTGCGTGGCGTCCAGGCCGAAGGTGTGGGCCGGGTTCCAGTGCAGGACGACCTCGGCGCCGGGGGCGAGCCGGGGGTCGCGGTCGATGTTCTGGACGTAGACCTCGAAGTCGGGGCAGACCGGGCTGTCGACGACGAACTGCGTGGAGACGCCGATGAAGCTGGAGTCGGCGATGGTGCCGGTGATCCGGTTGCGGCCGGCGGGTATCTCTCCGGCGTCCGCGGCGGGGACCAGGGAGATCTTCTCCGGGCGTACGCCGACCAGCACCTTGCCGCCGGTCGTGGTGGGCGCCGAACAGCGCGTCCCGGGCAGCACGAGCTTGCCGCCGCCGGCCCGCAGGACGATGTCGTCGCCGCTGATGGTGTCGACCTCGGCCTCGATGAGGTTGGAGGTGCCGAGGAAGTTGGCGACGAAGGTGGTCTGCGGGTTCTCGTACAGGTCGGCCGGCGAGCCGAGCTGCTCCACGCGGCCCCCGTTCATCACGGCGACGGTGTCGGCCATGGTCATGGCCTCCTCCTGGTCGTGCGTGACGTGGATGAAGGTGATGCCGACCTCGGTCTGGATCCGCTTGAGCTCCAGCTGCATCTGACGGCGCAGCTTCAGGTCGAGGGCGCCGAGGGGCTCGTCGAGCAGGAGCACCTTGGGGTGGTTGATCAGCGCGCGGGCCACGGCGACGCGCTGCTGCTGGCCGCCGGAGAGCTGGTGCGGCTTCTTGCGGGCCTGCTCGCCGAGCTGGACGAGCTCCAGCATCTCCTCGACCTGCTTCTTCACCGACTTGATGCCGCGCCGGCGCAGACCGAAGGCGACGTTCTCGAAGATGTCGAGGTGCGGGAAGAGGGCGTAGGACTGGAAGACCGTGTTGACCGGCCGCTTGTAGGGCGGCAGGTGCGACACGTCCTGGTCGCCGAGGTGGACGGTGCCCGTGGTGGGCTCCTCCAGGCCGGCGATCATGCGCAGGGTGGTGGTCTTGCCGCAGCCGGAGGCGCCGAGCAGGGCGAAGAAGGAGCCCTGCGGCACGGTCAGGTCGAGCGGGTGGACTGCGGTGAAGGAGCCGTAGGTCTTGCTGACGCCCGTCAGTCGGACGTCGCCGCCGGTGTCGTTCTTGTTCGTCACGGTGATCACGCCCCAGTCAGCTTCGCGAACTTCTGTTCAAACTCGGTCTCTTCCTTCGAGCTCAGCGAGCGGAAGGCGTGGGACTTGGCGGCCGTGGCCTTGTCCGGAAGGATCAGCGGGTTGTCCGCCGCCGTCTTGTCGATCTTCGTGAGGTAGGGCTTCACACCGTCGACCGGGGACACGTAGTTGACGTAGGCGGCGAGCGCCGCGGCCTGCTCGGGCTCGTAGTAGAAGTCGATGAGCCGCTCGGCGTTGGTCTTGTGACGCGCCTTGTTGGGGATCAGCATGTTGTCCGTCGACGTCATGTAGCCGCTGTCCGGGATGATGAAGTCGACGTCCGGGCTGTCCGCCTTGAGCTGGACGATGTCACCGCCCCAGGCCACACAGGCCGCCAGGTCGCCCTTGGTGAGGTCGGACGTGTAGTCGTTGCCGGTGAAGCGGCGGATCTGCCCCTTGTCGACGGCCTTCTGCAGCCGGGCGATCACCTTGTCGTAGTCGTCGGCGGTGAACTTCCCCGGGTCGATGCCCATGTCCAGCATGGTCATGCCGACACTGTCGCGCATCTCCGACAGGAAGCCGACGCGGCCCTTGAGCTTGGGGTTGTCGAGCAGGTCGGAGATCGACTTGACCTCCACGCCGTCGAGCGCCTTCTTGTTGAACGCGACGACGGTGGATATGCCCTGCCAGACGTAGCTGTAGGCGCGGCCCGGGTCCCAGTCGGGGCTGCGGAACTGCGGCGACAGGTTGGCGAAGGCGTGCGGCAGGTTGGACGGGTCCAGCTTCTGGACCCAGCCGAGGCGGATCAGGCGGGCCGCGAGCCAGTCGGTGAGCACGATGATGTCGCGCCCGGTGTCCTGGCCGGCCGCCAGCTGCGGCTTGATCTTGCCGAAGAACTCGACGTTGTCGTTGATGTCCTCGGTGTACTTGACCTCGATGCCGGTGCGTTTGGTGAACCGGTCCAGCGTGGGGTGGTGCTTCTCGCTGTCGTCCACGTCGATGTACTCGGTCCAGTTGGAGAAGTTGACCACCTTCTCCTTGGCCGAGTGGTCCTCCGCGGAGACGCCGCCCTTGGTGTTGCCCGCCGCGGGGATCCCGCAGGCGCTGAGTGCTCCGAGACCGCCGACCGCGAGCGCGCCGCCCGCGGAGGCGCGCAGCAGCGAACGGCGGGTGAGGGCGGCCCTGCCGTTGCGGAAACTGCGCCGCATGGCGGCCACCTGGGCCGGGGACAGGCGGTCGGGCTCGTACTGCTCCATGCGCGTGGTGCCCTTTCGGGAGGGTGAGGGGCCGCGGGTGAAGCGGCCGGTTCTGCTGCTGTCTATCGGTCCCCGAAGACGGTGCGGTGCCAGTCCTTCCGGGCCACCGCCGTGTTGTCGAACATGACGTGCTTGACCTGCGTGTACTCCTCGAAGGAGTAGGCGGACATGTCCTTGCCGAAGCCGGACGCCTTGTAGCCGCCGTGCGGCATCTCGCTGATGATCGGGATGTGATCGTTGATCCACACGCAGCCCGCCTTGATCTCGCGGGTGGCGCGGCCTGCCCGGTAGACGTCGCGGCTCCAGGCGGAGGCCGCGAGCCCGTACGGGGTGTCGTTGGCGAGCCTGATTCCTTCGTCGTCGCTGTCGAAGGGCAGGACCACCAGCACGGGGCCGAAGATTTCGGACTGCACGACCTCGCTGTCCTGGGGCGCGTCGGCGATGAGGGTGGGCCGATAATACGCGCCGTTCTTGAGATCTCCCTGCGGGGCCTCGCCGCCGGTGACCACGCGCGCGTAGGAGCGCGCGCGGTCGACGAAGGCGGCGACGCGGTCGCGCTGGACGTGGGAGATCAGCGGACCGAGATCGGTGCCCGGCGCGAAGGGGTCGCCGAGCCGGACGGTGTCCATCAGGGCGGCCGTCCGCTCGACGAACGCCTCGTACAGGGGCCGCTGCACGTACGCGCGGGTGGCGGCGGTGCAGTCCTGGCCGGTGTTGATGAGCGCGCCCGCGACCGCGCCGTTGACGGCGGCCTCCAGGTCGGCGTCGTCGAAGACCACGAACGGCGCCTTGCCGCCCAGCTCCAGGTGGAGCCGTTTGACGGTGGCGGTGGCGATCTCGGCGACCCGCTTGCCGACGGCGGTCGAGCCGGTGAAGGAGGTCATCGCCACGTCGGGGTGGCCGACCAGGCGCTCGCCCGCCTCCCGGCCGGTGCCGGTGACGATGTTGACGACGCCGTCGGGGATGCCGGCGGCGGTGACGGCCTCGGCGAACAGCAGCGAGGTCAGCGGGGTGAGCTCGGCCGGCTTGAGCACGACGGTGTTGCCGGCCGCGATCGCCGGGAGGATCTTCCACGCCGCCATCTGCAGCGGGTAGTTCCACGGCGCGATGGAGCCGACGACGCCGATGGCCTCGCGGCGCACGTACGACGTGTGGTCGCCGGAGTACTCGCCGGCGGCCTGCCCCTGAAGGTGGCGGGCGGCGCCGGCGAAGAAGGCGGTGTTGTCGATCGTCCCCGGCACGTCGAACTCGCGGGTCAGCTTCAGCGGCTTGCCGCACTGGAGGGACTCGGCGCGGGCGAACTCCTCCGCGCGGTCGGCGAGCACGGCGGCCAGGCGGTGCAGGGCGTCGGAACGCTCGCCCGGGGTGGCGGCCGCCCAGTCCGGGAACGCCTCGCGCGCCGCGGCGACCGCCGCGTCCACGTCGTCGGCGCCGGCCAGGTCGTACGTGTACACGTCCTCGCCGGTCGCGGGGTCGACGACCGCGTACGTGTGGCCCGAGGTGCCCTTCGCCGGGCGGCCCGCGATGTACTGCGCGCCGTCCGCGAAACGGTCCTGGGCGGGGAATCGTTCCGGGGTGACGATGCCCGGGTTGTGCATGTCGCTCTCCTCCGCCGGGGCACCCGGCTCATGGGGCGGGTGGCGTGGCTCCAGTCCGATTTGAGTGCCGATCCTGACAGAGCAATGGGACTCCTACAAGTGATTCCGTTGTTGCCTTTCGGTTACGCGACGGAATCTGTCGACCAGGTGTCGAGTGGCCCCGGAAAAGGGGGGACGGAGTGTCAGTGGCGGCTGCGACACTCGCGTGCATGGAACGGGTGACGGGGAAAATCGCTTCCAGGGAATCGCTGGTCAGGGCGGTCCGCGCGGGGGCCGGAATCAAGTATCTGCACTTCTGGAGGCATGGGCCGCGGGCGGACGGCCGCGTGGGGCCGGGCTGCCTGAGCCAGTGGTCGCCGTCGCCCTTCACTGTGGACTCGGTGACCTATGCGACCGCCGAGCACTGGATGATGGCGGGCAAGGCGCGGCTGTTCGGCGACGCGGCGGCGGAGCGGCAGGTGCTGGCCGCGGACCATCCCGCGCAGGCCCAGAAGGTGGGGCGCCTGGTGCGCGGCTTCGACGAGGCCGTCTGGGAGCGGGAGCGGTTCGGCATCGTGGTGGAGGGCAGCGTCCACAAGTTCGCCGCCCACGCCGATCTGCGGGAGTTCCTGCTGAACACGGGCGACCGCGTCCTGGTGGAGGCGAGCCCGATGGACCGGGTGTGGGGCATCGGCCTCGCCGCGACCGACGAGGCGGCGACGGACCCCGAGCGCTGGCGCGGCGCGAACCTGCTGGGCTTCGCCCTGATGGAGGCCCGGGAGCGACTGGCCGGGGGCGGGTGAGGGGCGGGGCCGGGTGAGGGTCGGGGGCGCGGGGGCCGGCCGGCTGCCGCGGGACGAGCGCGGCAGCCGTCACCGACGGTCGCGGCGCCGCGGCTGGACAGGCGGGCCCGGCCTTGCCGCGGACTCGGGGCGCGGGGGCGGGGCCGGAGTGGAACGGACATCGCCGCCGACGACGGCGGACACCGTCGCCTCGGCGGCGGACCGGGCAGGGCTCGGGAGGCCGGACGTCCGAAGCGCTCGTGCGGGCCGGGGCCGGTGATCGGCGACGGCCGGCTCGATTTTCCGCGACTTCTCCGGCCATGGCCCGGCGGGCAGGCTGTCGGCGGACACCGTGTCCGGTGCCGGACACCGACGGAGGGCGGGGTCCGGGGCAGGACGGTTGAGGGACCGCCCGCGAGGCGCCGGTCGGAGGCCGGGTCGGGAGGCGGGCCGGAGGCTTGGCCGCCGATGTGATCAGGTGACAGGCCTGGACCGGGAGGTCACGGGTTGGCGATCAGCAAGGCGATCATGCCCAGGCCGAGCACGATGCCGACGGCTCCGCAGATGATGCCGGTCAGGGCCTGGCCCGGGTTCGTCGCCTCGCCCCGGGCGGCCTTGGCGCGGCCGATGAAGCCGAAGATCAGGGCGAGCACGCCCACGATGATGGCGATCGGCCACAGACAGAAGACGGCGGCCCCGACGATCCCGAGCACCATCGAGGCGATGCCCATGCCGTTGCTGGGCAGCGGCGTCATGCCGGGCCAGCCGTAATAGCCGGGGCTGCCGTAACCCGGGGTGCCGTAGCCGGACGGACTGCCGGCCGGGTGGCCGTAGCCGCCGGGATAGCCGTAGGGGACCTGGCCGGGGCCGTCGGGGGCGATGGGCGGCGGCGGGACCGGCTCGCTGTGCGAGGGGACGGCGCCGGGCGTCTGAGGCATCGGGGTCGGCGGGGCGAAGGGTCCGGCCCAGGGCTGGGAGGGAGGCGGCGTACCGCCGGCTCCGGCGCCGGGCATGGAGACGACCGTCCGCTGGTCGTGCGCGGAGGGCGCCGCCGGGAACTGCCCCGCACCGGTGTACCGGCCGGGGCCCGACGACGCGTCGGCCGCGGGCGGCGCCCACGGGTTCGGCTCCGGCATTGGCTCCGGCGTCGGCTCCGGCTTGTCCAGGGGGACCCGGCCGGTCGCGTCGCCGGGGGCGGCCGGCCAGTGGCCGGCGCCGTTGTCCGGCGCTGCCGGCGTCTGCGCGTCGTCGGACATGCGGCAGGTCCCCTCTCTGGACGTCCCGTCACTCTACGGCCCGGCCCGGCCACACGTGGGCTCGGCCTACGATGATCCCCGAGTCACCGATCAGCCGATCACCCGCGTCCCGCCCGGCCGACCGCCGCGGGACGCCGTTCCCGGGGAGGAACCCTTGACCGACCGTATCGACGCGTCCACCGCCGTCCCGAACGACCTGCACGCCTTCATCGCCGGACTGCCCAAGGCCGAACTGCACGTCCACCACGTCGGCTCCGCCTCCCCCCGGATCGTCTCCGAACTGGCCGCCCGCCACCCCGACTCGAAGGTGCCCACGGACCCCGAGGCGCTGGCCGACTACTTCACCTTCACGGACTTCGCCCACTTCATCGACGTGTACCTGTCCGTCGTGGACCTGATCCGCACGCCGGAGGACGTACGGCTGCTGACGTACGAGGTGGCGCGTGACATGGCCCGGCAGCAGGTGCGCTATGCCGAGCTGACCGTCACCCCGTGGTCCTCGACCCGGCGCAACATCGACGAACGCGCGTTCATGGACGCGATCGAGGACGCCCGCAAGGCGGCCGAGGCCGACTTCGGGACCGTGCTGCGCTGGTGCTTCGACATCCCGGGCGAGGCCGGTCTGGAGGCCGCCGAGGAGACGACCCGGCTGGCCACCGACGACCGGCTGCGCCCCGAGGGCCTGGTCTCCTTCGGGCTCGGCGGGCCCGAGATAGGTGTGCCGCGGCCGCAGTTCAAGCCGTACTTCGACCGGGCGATCGCCGCCGGGCTGCGGTCGGTGCCGCACGCCGGCGAGACCACCGGCCCGCAGACGGTGTGGGACGCGCTGACCCACCTGCGGGCCGAGCGCATCGGGCACGGCACGAACTCCTTCCAGGACCCGGAACTGCTCGCGCACCTGGCCGAGCGGCGGATCCCGCTGGAGGTGTGCCCGACCTCCAACATCGCCACCCGCGCGGTGCGCGCCCTGGACGAGCACCCGATCAAGGAGTTCGCGAAGGCGGGCGTCCTGGTGACGATCAACTCCGACGACCCGCCGATGTTCGGCACCGACCTGAACAACGAGTACGCGGTCGCCGCCCGCCTGCTGGAGCTGGACGAGCGGGGTCTCGCGGACCTGGCGAAGAACGCCGTCGACGCCTCCTTCCTCGACGAGGCGGGCAAGGCACGGATCCGGGACGAGATCGACGCGTACACCAGGGCGTGGCTCGCCCCCTGATCCCGCCACAATGGGGGTCATGCAGAACGTGACCGCCGTGGCCCACCGCGGCGACCCCTACCGCGTCCGCGAGAACACCGTCGGCTCGCTGCGTTCCGCGCTCGGCCTGGGCGCGGACGCCGTCGAGATCGACGTACGGCTGACGAAGGACGGCGTGCCGGTGCTGCTGCACGACGCGACGCTGAAGCGCCTGTGGGAGCGGGACCGGCCGTTGCGGTCGCTGACGGCCGGCGAGGTGCGCGAGCTGACGGACGGCGGGGTGCCGACGCTGGCGGAGGCGCTGGCCGCGACCGACGACACCCGGGTGATGCTGGACCTGCCCGGCGAGCCGGACGTGCGGGCGGTTCGCCGGGTCGTGGACGTCGTACGCGAGGCCGGGGCGCGGGAGCGGGTGTACTACTGCGCCGGCGCGGCCGCCATGCTCGCCGTCCGCGCGGCCGATTCGTCCGCGGAGATCGCCCTGACCCGCACCACGCTGGCGCCCCCGCGGCCGGTCCTGCTGGAGGCGATCCGCCCGCGCTGGCTCAACTACCGCTTCTCCCTGGTCGACCGCGCCCTCGCCGCCCGCGTCCACCGCGACGGCTACCTGCTGTCCGTCTGGACCCCGGACACCCGCCGCTCCATGCGCCGGCTGATCGACGTCGGCGTGGACTCGATCACCACCAACCGCGTCGACGTACTCGGCCCCCTGCGCATCCCGCTCTAGACGCAATGCCGGTGACTTAGGTGGTGTGTGGTCTGGAGATCGTGAGGACTGCCGTGGCTGGTGGCGGCAGGTTGCGGTGTTCGGCTCGTTTGAGGGGC
>NZ_JBFADM010000085.1:0-29425 GCF_040641355.1 Streptomyces sp. NPDC020996 | reverse complement strand
TGGTCCGCGACAACCCCGACCAGACCATGACCGTCGACCCCTGCAACCTGCAGTTCCTCTACCAGGGCAAGTCCCCCACCGCGAGCGGCCCCTACAACCAGCTGCCCTGGCGGCCGGGCGTCCTCACCCTGCAACGCTGACAGTGAGGATGTTCATGGATGTCTCCCGGCGGGGTCTGACTCAAGCTCTGACTGACTTCGGGTCTTCAACGGGATCTGTCGACCTGCGCCGGGAGACGTCCGTGTGCATCCACCGGCCTGGGCTTCGTGACGCGCACGCCGCCTTCACGGTCGAGACCGGAATCCCTGTCCACTTCGCCGACCCCCACAGCCCCTGGCAACGCGGGACCAACGAGGACAGCGAAGAGCTCCAGGCCGTCGCGGCGGTCTTCAACAACCGGTCCCGGAAAACCCTCGGGTGGCGAACCCCGTCTGAAGTGTTCGCCGAGCAGCTACGATCGCTCCCACCAGCCAGTGTTGCGACGACCGATTGAATCCGTCCAGTACACCGGACGGGCCTTCGCCGACGCGTGCAGCCAAGCCGGCGTCCGCCAGTGCATGAGCGCGATCGGCTCCAACGCGGACAACCCGCTCGCCGAGTCCTGCAACGCGACGTTCAAAGGCCCGCCTCCTCGTTGCCGGCAGCCGTTGTCAGGACAGGAAGGTTCCGTAGGGGCCGTTCAGGATCTGATTCTTCTGGCTCTGGTTGAAGTGGGTGTTCGGGTAGTCGTAGAACGAGGCGGACATCGGTGTGCCGTCGGTCGAGGTCGAGTCCGGCAGGCCGAAGGCGTGACCGAGTTCGTGGACCATTCCGCCGTACCAGCGGTTCATCGACTGCCCGCTGGTACCTGCGGCGCCGTCGGCGTCGTGCCCACTCAGAATGACCCACCCGGTGTTGGCGCCTCCGCCCGCACCTTCCCCTTCGGCGCTGATCTCGCCGACGTTGAGCCACCGGCTGTCGGGACTGGCGAGGCCCAACTTCCTGGCGAGCTCGTTCTGCATGTTCGTGACGGCCCACCAGTAACGGTCGCCGCCGTTGGGGGTGTTCTCGTACCAGCTTCGCGGCTGGTCACCGCCCACGACCTCGACCACCGGGTTGTTCAGCGTGAAGGTCTTGCCGAGTTCCTGTTTGTAGTAGCGCTGGGCTTCCCGCATCACGTTCGCGATGCCATCGGGGTATCGCTGGTCGAACGGGACGTCGGAGGGCTTCAGCCAGAACACCCGGACGGTCTTCGTCGGAGGCGTGGCCGGGCCGCCTCCGTTGCCGGCGAAGCCGGGCAGGCGCCATGTCCGCGACGCCGCGTTGCTGCAGGGCATCTGGACGAGACCGGTGTCGCCGGCCGAGGAGTCGCCTGACGGGGCGATGCATTTGCCGGAGTGGACCGCCTGCAGGGTGAAGACGTTGTTCGTTCCGTTGATCGTCACGGGCGTCAGACGGAACTTCTGACTGGCTCCGGCGGCGCAGGTCCGCTGGACGATCGTGGCGTTGTCGGCGCTGGACGCCCCGTTGACGTCCACACATTTTCCGCTGGTCGACGTGCCGATGCCGTACTGGTCGGTGGTGCCGCTCGCCGGGGTGAAGGTGAAGGTCTGGTTGCCGCCGCCGTGGCAGGCCCACTGGATGAGCTGGACGTCGTCGGCGGCGGAGCTGCCCGGCACATCCAGGCAGTTGCCGCCGTTCTGGTTGACCGCGGTGGAGGTGAACGCCGTGGCGGCCAGGGCGGGCGGTGCGGTCGCGACGGTGCCCAGGACCGCGCCGAGCAGCATGGTGAGCACAACGACCCAGAGGGACGGTAAGCGAGTTCGTTTCATCTGATTCACTCTCCTGACGGTGCGGGCAGGGTGACACCGAGGGCCACCGGGGTGCCGAAGTTCGGTGTGCCGTCGGCGTTCCAGGCGAACTTCTGCGCTCTGGTGCTGCGGTTCATGTCGCAGCCTCCGGAGGCGGAGCTGTTGGCGTGGTAGACGATCCAGTCCTCGGTCCCGTCGGGGGACTTGAAGAAACCGTTGTGGCCGGGTCCGTACACGCCGTTCGCGTCGGACCGCTGGAAGACCGGGTGGGGTGACTTGACCCAGGAGGAGGAGTTCAGCGGGTCACCGCCGTTGTACGTCAGCATGCCCAGTTTGTAGTCGGGCGTGGAGCAGTGGCTCGCGGAGTAGACGATGAAGGTCTTTCCGTTGTGCTGCAGGACCTCGGCGCCCTCGTTGACCGCACCGCCCGCCGTCTCCCAGCTGTATGTCGGGGTGGACAGCACTCGCCGGGTGCCGCTCGCGGTCCACGGGTTGGACAGCGGCCGGATGAACATCGGCTGCGAGCCGTTGTAGAAGGTGCCGAGCAGATAGAGCTGTCCGTTGAGCTGGAGGATGCTCGGGTCCAGTTCCCAGGTGTTGTCCTGGGTGGGGTCGAGCAGGTCGGCCTTGAAGGTGTAGGGCCCCATCGGGTCCAGGCCGGCGCTCTCCAGCACATGGATCCGCTGGGTGCCCAGGTCGTAGGGCTCCCGTCCGGCGGTGTAGTAGAAGTACCACCGCTTTCCGTTCGGCCCGTCGAGCAGGTGGAACTCGGGCGCCCACATCGTGCTGGCTCCGTTGGGCCGGGTGAGGTTGAAGATCACCTGGTCGGCGGCGGTGGCGAGCCCTGCGAGGGTGCTCGCCTTGCGCATGGTGACCGTCGAGTTCCAGGTCGTGGTGGCGAGGTAGTAGTACCCGTCGTAGTACGTCAGCCAGGGGTCCGGACCGTGCGGGGAGAGCGGGTTGGTGAACATGTGCGGGCTCGTGCTCCCTGCGGTGAAGCCGGGCAGCCGCCACACCCTGCTGTCCGCCGCGGCGCACGGCAGCTGGACCAGGCCGGTGTTCGAGGCCGACGAACCGCCGCTCGGTGCCATGCACTTGCCGGAGCCGACGGAGACCAGATTGAAGGTGTTGTCGGTCCCGCTCACCGACACCGGCGTGAGCCGCCACTGCTGATTGGTTCCGCCGTGGCAGGGCCACTGGATGATCGCGGCGTCGTCCGCGGGTGACGCGCCGGAGACGTCGACGCACTGACCGGACTGGGTGGTGATCGTGTAGGTGTCGCTCGATCCCGCGACGGGAGTGAAGCGGAGGTTCTGGTTCCCTCCGGCACTGCAGGTGTACGTGCGCAGTTGTGCTCCGGCTGTCGACGAACCGTTCGGCAGGTCGAGGCAGTTTCCGCCGGCCTGGTTCACCCCGGTCGAGGTGAACGTGACGGCTGCGGCCGCGGCTGCGGACGGAGGGGCCACCAGGAGTGCACCCGCCATGGTGAGTGCGCCCAGGAGCGCGGACAGACATCGGGATCGGGTCACGGGCCGTACACCTTTGCTTCGAGGAGACCGACGGAGTTCGTGCCGTTGCCGGTGAGCAGCACCCGCAGTCGCGTGGTCTTCGTCGCGGTGAAGGTGACGGTGTTGTACTGGTCCTTGGCCAGGGGGTAACCGCTTGCTCCGGGCACGTCGACGTAGTCGCTGCCGTTCCAGTACTGGAGCTTCCATGAGGCGGGCATGTCGATGCCCTGGTCGTCGTCGAAGAAGTAGACCTGGGCCTTGTCGACGGTCTGGGGCGACGGCCAGGTCAGTTCGGCCCATTGCTGTCCGCTCTCCGGCCAGGTGCCCCAACGCGGGTTCACGGTGTCGTTGGACGAGGGCGGGTCGATGCCGTCGTTGATGGCGCCGACGTTCTCCCAGGAGGAGGTGTACGACGCGGACGCCGTCGCGGATGTCGCCAGGTTGGCCGGGGCCGGTGGCTGGACGCCACCCCGGTTGAAGATCTTGACCTCGGTGAGGCCCGTCCTGGCCCCGGAGGCGTTGGTGGCGAGGACCCGTACGCGTTGGGCGTCGACCGACGGGAACCGCATCAGGTTGTAGTTGGCCCGCGGTGCCGCCGGGGTCTTGGTCTGGCCGGGCACGTTCACCCATGTACTGCCGTTGTAGTACTGGATGGTGTAGCCGGACGGGGCCCGGTAGGTGGTGCTCGCCGGGCTGCTGTCCTTGAAGTACAGGCGCACCTCGTTGAAGGTGCGGGTGGTGCCGAGGTTCAGCTCGTACCAGTCCTGGCTGTTGGGGGAGCCGCCGGCGCCCCAGAACGGCTCGTTGGTGGGGTAGCCGTCGACCGCGCCGGAGACGGTGCTGCCGGAGCCCGTGTAGGAGGCTGACACGCTCGCCCCGGAGGCGAGGTTGGTGAGGCCGGCGGTCAGGTCGACGCCGGCCTTGGCGAACATGTCTACCAGGCGGGGACTGTCCTGCACGACCTGGTTGGGGGCCTTGAGGCCGGGCGCGGCGGTGTGGTGGCTGACCGTGCCGCCCGTGGTGACGTCGCCGGTGGCCGGGTCCCAGGTGAAGGGCACCAGCGAGTTGAGGGTGGCGACCCGGTTGCCGTCGACGTAGATCGAGTAGCCTTCCGGGACGCCGGGATAGCGCACCACGCCGTCGGAGGGGTCGTCCCAGACGATGGACAGGTCGGCGTTCCGGTAGCGGAGGTTGTTGACGGTGAAGTGGTCCCAGCCGATGTCGATCGGGGAGAGTTCCACCTTCGCGTCGTTGCGCGGCCGCAGACCGGCGACGTCCTCGATCACGGTCCAGTTGCTGCTGCCCAGGATGTTGTGGTGGATCCAGGAGCGGTAGCCGATCGCGCTGCCGTTCCAGTCGGCCCAGAACTCGTTGGCGTCGGGCCACTGGGTGTTGCCGCCGATGTACTGCGCCCAGGTGTTCCAGTAGAGGAGCTTCTTGTAGTCGGTCGCGCTCATCCAGGAGTTGGGGTAGTTGCGCAGGACCGAGGAGTAGAGCCGGAACTGAACGGTGGAGTTGATGGTGGAGAAGTTGTTCGAGCCGGGGTTCCCGGCGTCGGCCGCCGCCTTCTTGTCGGCCTGGTTGGCCGTGTAGAAGGGGAAGACGGGGTACTGGGCCGGGTCGTCGAACAGCCGGAGTGCCTGCTTGTAGGTCGCGGTGTTGGGGACGGCGCCGACCGAGAAGGGGTAGTAGTTGTTGATCTCCTTCCAGGGAACCCACTCGTTGGTCGACTTCAGCCGGTGCTCGAACAGTTGCCGGTTCGGGTTCCACAGCACGTTGACGATGGCGTCCTTGATCTGGCCCGCCAGCGTGCGCATCTCGGTGGCCTTGGCGGTGTCGCCGACCGCCTCGTAGGCCTGCGCGGCGGCGAGCGCGCCGCTGTACTGGTAGGCGGACTCGGTGCGGTCCATGTTGCCGGGCTTCCAGTGGAAGGAGACCGCGTCGGCGTCGTTGCCGGTCAGGGCGCCCCAGTCGTACTCGATGAGCTTGTTGTTGTCGTGGTCGTAGTAGCCGAGCTGGCCCTTGACGTCGCCCTCGGCGTAGTGGGCGAGCTGGCCGGCGATGGCGGGCTGGCCGCCATGGATCTGGAAGCTCTTCCAGGCCGCCTCGGCGATGTACTGGGTGTAGCTGTTGGACCAGTTCTCCGGGTCGCCGGGGTTGTCGAGGAAGCGGCCGCCCTTGGAGGTCTGGCCGACGCTCAGCCAGTCGCCGTACGCGTAGGCCGGGTTGCGCAGGTACTTCAGATCGTCGATGTGCATGGGCTGGGTGAGGGCGATGGCATTGTTGTAGCCGAGGGCGCCCTCGACCGACGTCGGGAACTGGAAGGTCTGCCCGGGGATGTCGGCGTCGAGGTTGTTGAAGCGCATCAGCCACCAGCGGTAGTAGATGTTCTTCTTGATCGCCGGTTCCGGTACGTCGATGTAGGGCACGTTCTGCGCCCACCACAGGTTGTAGGCCCTGACGTGCGTGGCGAAGGCGGTCGCGGGGGAGTAGCCCGCGTAGGCGTCGTACTCGGTGAGGGACTCGGGGATCTCGTCGGTGACGAAGCCCATGACCACCTTCGTGGTCACGGTTGCTCCGGCCGCGATCGTGACCGACCGGTTGAGGCCGCCGCTGGAGACGGTGAAGCCGTCGCCGGTGAGCCGGGGGCGGATGGTGGTGAGGTTGTTGTAGGCGTTGACCTGTCCGGTCAGCTCGCTGCCGGAGCCCGTGGTGGCGTATGGGGAAGTGACCCGTAACTGCAGGGTGGTCGAGCTGCTGCCGTTGTTCTTGATGGACAGGTTGGTCACTGCGACGTTGTTGTCGGTGATGAACTTGGTCTGGTTGACGGTGACCGAGCCGCTGGTGTGCAAGCTCTTCCAGTAGCTGGGGGCCTGCCAACGCACGGAGACCTGCTCGGTGAAGGTGCCCGGGGTTATCGCCACCGTGTAGGCGCTCTTGTCGTTGATGCTCTCCCAGTAGGCGACCTTGCCGCCGAAGCCGAGCTGGGAGGGGTCGTGCTCCTTCATGAAGAGGGCGCGACCGCGGCTCATCAGCCAGGGGCCGGCAGGGTCGTCGCCCGAGCGGGCCAGCAGGCGGTCCATCCAGAAGTCGGTTCCGGAACTCTCCGCGTCGTAGATGCTCCGCATCATGTCGCCCGGTGTGTAGCCGACGGGCGGGGACGGGATCGCGGGTCCGCTGAAGGCGGGGAACCCTATGGTCTGTGCCGCGTGGGCCGGAACCGTGGTGAAGGCCGACCAGAAGACGAGCACCAGTGCGACGAGCAGGTGCTTTGTCGCAGAGTTCGCCGTTCGTGGGCGACCGACGGGTGAGCGGCCGGCGGCGACACGTCCAACCGGAGCCCGGTCCCTTCCGTCGCCGGGTGCGCCGGCGACGAACCGGCGGGATGCGCCGGCTCCTGCGGTGGGGATCGTCGTCCATGGTCTTCTCAACGGATGCTCCCTGTCCGATCGGCAGCAGACGTCTGTACCCGGGCGCACGGTGAGGGGGCATCGGCTGCCGTGCCTATGTAGTGCTCATGACATGAAGGGTTTCGGCTGAGCGGTGGAGCGCCGGGCAGGGAGCGGGCCGGGGAAGCGGTCCCCTGCGGGTCCTGCCGGTACTGAAACGAAACCTAAAAGGTTTTCGCAACGTAGGTGCAGGACCCGGAAGTGTCAAGGGGGGTGGGAGGGGGCTGGGGCGGCGGCTGCGCGCTCAGGACAACGGCGCGGTCGACCCCCTGATCACCACGCGGCAGGGCAGGGTCTCCACACCCGAGCGACGGGCCCCGCCGATCGCGCTGAACAGCGCGTGCGCCGCCGCGCGGCCGACCTGTTCGAGGTTCATGTCGACGCTGGTGAGCGGAGGGCGGGAGGCGGTGGTGAGGATCTCCCAGTTGTCGAAGCCCATGACCGACACGTCCTCCGGCACCCGATGGCCCCGCTCGCGCAGCACGTCCATGACACCGCGGGCGATCTGGTCGCTGCCGCACAGCACGGCGTCGACGTCTGGGTGCTGGTCGAGCAGCATCGTGGTGGCCGCCCGTCCCCAGCCCTCCGACCACATCCCGAAGCGCGGTTCGCCGACCAGGGCGAGGCCGGCGTCGGAGAGCGCGGACCGGGCGCCCTCGGCCCGCTCCTGCGCCGCCAGGTATCCGGGGTCGCCGGTGATGTGCGCGATCCGGCGGCGCCCGCAGGCGAGCAGATGGTTCACGGCGATCCGGCCGGCTCCCACGCTGTCGGGGACGATGGACAGATCCCTCGGATCCTCCGACGGGGCGTACGCGTAGACCACGGGGACGGGCAACTCGCCGCCCAGGGCCGGGCGAGGGTCGGTCCGGCTGCCCACCACGATGAGGCCGTCGACCCGGCGGCCCAGCAGCGCGCGGACGTGGTGCTGCTCGCGGATCGCGTCGCCACGCGCGTCGCACAGGAAGACCGCGACCTCGCCGGCCCCGAAGGCGTCCTCGGCGCCCATGAGGATCGGGATGCTGAACCGCCCCTCCAGGTCGCTGGTCAGCAGCCCGACGGTGCCCGTGCGGCCGGCGAGCAGACCGCGGGCCAGTTGGTTGGGCCGGAAGGACAGCCGCTCGGCCGCGTCGACCACCCGCTGCCGGGTCTCGGCACGCACCTGGCTGCGGCCGTTGAGGGCCTTGGACGCGGTGGCGATGGACACGCCTGCCAACCGGGCGACGTCGCTGAGGGTGGCGGGCTGCGAACGAGAGGGGTCGGTGGCCTGTGCCATGGGTGCTCCTGCCTCGTGTCGCGTGCCGAAGCCGTCGAGGCTGACACGTCGGGGACAAAACACTACGCGAAAGGTTTCGGACTGGGTTCCTCCATACCTTGTGGTTGTCCCTGACACTCCGTCGCCGCAAGGGGATTGACGAGTCACACATTCAGTTCTAGCGTCTCAGAAAACCTTTTCGGTCCTTGCTCGCCGCACGGTTCAGCGCCACCACAGCAATCGGCATCCACCGTCCGACGGTCGGCCGAGCACGGCCTGCCGTAACAAGAGGGGGCAGGGAACATTGGGGAAAACCGTCGGACCACGTGGACGCGCGCGCCGTCTCGTCACCGGCACCGTCGCCCTGCTCGCCGCGGCGAGTCTGGTCACGGCGTGCGGGTCGGGGGAAGGCGGCTCGGGCGGTGGGCGGGGACCCAGGGCTGCAGACCCCGGCGGCGTCGATGACGGCACAACGCTGACGATGTGGACCCGAGCGGCGACCCGGCCGCAGAGCGAGGCACTGGTCAAGGCGTACAACGAGAGCCACAGGAACAAGATCGAGCTGACCGTCATCCCCACCGACGATTACCAGGCCAAGGTCGGGGCGGCCGCCGGATCCAAGGACCTGCCCGACCTGTTCGCCTCCGATGTGGTGTTCGTCCCCAACTACACCTCCAGCGGGCTGTACGCCGATCTCACCGAACGCATCGACGCCCTGCCTTTCGCCAAGCACCTCGCCCGGTCGCACATCAAGGCCGGCACGTACGAGGGCAGGAAGTACGTCGTGCCGCACACCCTGGACCTGTCAGTTCTCTTCTACAACAAAAGCCTCTACCGCAAGGCGAAACTCGACCCCGACAAGCCGCCCACCAGCCTGAGGGAATGGGACCGGCAGGCACGGGCCGTGAACGCGCTGGGCGGAGGAGTCAACGGCACCTTCTTCGGCGGCAACTGCGGCGGGTGCGGCGTCTTCACCTGGTGGCCGTCCATCTGGGCCGCGGGGAAGGAGGTGCTGAACAAGGAGGGAACCGCGGCGGCTCTCGCCTCCGACACCGCGAAGAAGGTCTACGACACCTATCGCGGGTGGGTGAAGGACGGCATCGTGGCCCCCGGCGCACGCGAGGAGACGGGCACGACCTGGACCGGTGTCTTCCCGAAGGGCAAGGTCGGCGTCATGCCCATGCCGTCGACCACCCTGGGGCTGATGCCCAAGGGGCTCGACCTCGGCGTCGCGCCGATTCCCGGACCCGACGGCGGCAGGTCCGCCTTCGTCGGCGGTGACGCCATCGGTATCGCCGCCACCAGCAAGTCGGCCGACCGTGCCTGGAACTTCCTCGCCTGGTCGCTGGGCGACGAGGCGCAGATCGAGGTGGTCGCCGCGCACAAGGACGTGCCGGCGCGCACCGACCTCGCGTCCAACAAGTACTCCAAGGCAGACCCGCGGCTGGTGACGATCAACAAACTCGTGGCCGACGGCCGTACTCCGTACGCGCTGAAGTTCGGCCAGACCTTCAACGACCCCAACGGGCCCTGGCTGAAGCTGATGCGCGACGCCGTCTTCGGCGACGGGTCGTCCGTCGACAAGGACAACGACGCGGTCAGTGCTTCACTGGCCGACTGAACGGCACCCGATTCCCAGCACCCCTCCCACGTCATACGGCACAGGAGAGTCATGCAGGCGAACACAGCCGACCCGGCGGAGGCCCAGCCTCGGAGCCGGACCGAGCCCCGGCCCGAACGCCGGGCACGTCCGTCCCGCGTCGCCCTGTCCCGGTGGCGGTCCCGCAAGGTGAAGGGTCTCGCTTATGCGGCTCCCACAGCCGTGTTCGTCGCGGTGTTCTTCGTGCTGCCGCTGCTGCTCGTCGGGCAGATGTCACTCAGCGACTGGCCGCTCCTCGCGGGAGACCGGGGTTTCAACGCCCCCGAGAACTACACCGACGTGACCGGCGGCACCCTGTTCTGGCCCGCGGTCCGCTTCACCCTCCTCTACACCGTGATCGTCACAGTCGTACTCCTCAGCCTCGCCCTCCTCCTCGCCCTGCTGGTGCAGGAGTCCCGGCCCGGGGCGGGCTTCTTCCGTACGGTCTACTTCCTGCCCGGCGCCCTGGGACTGGCCTCGGCTTCCCTGCTGTTCTGGGGCCTGTACAGCCCCGGCACCGGCCCGCTCAGCCGCATCCTGGAAGAACTCGGCCTGGCCGACGGCCCGGTGTCCTTTCTCGGCACCCCGGCCTCCGCCCTGCTGTCGACGGTGTTCCTCATCGTCTGGAAGTTCGCCGGCTTCTACATGCTGATCCTCCTCGTCGGCCTCCAGCGCATCCCCCAGGAGGTGTTCGAGGCCGCCCGCATGGATGGCGCGAGCCGCGGCCAGACCTTCCGCTCCATCACACTGCCGCTGCTGCGGCCGTCCCTGGCCCTGACGCTGCTGTTGTGCGTGACCGGCTCGCTCCTCGCCTTCGACCAGTTCTTCATCCTCACCAAGGGCGGACCGGACAACAGCACCGTCACCGTCGTCCAGTTGATCTACCGCGAGGCTTTCCAACGGCTCGACCTGGGCACCGCGGCGGCCCTGTCGGTGGCCGTGCTCGGTGTGCTGCTCCTGCTCAACGCCCTCCAGTTCCGCGCTCTGCGCCGCGCCGACGAGTCATGAGCCGTATCTCATGAGAAGGGACACCACGGTGCTGACCCGCGCCCTCGGCCGGACACCCCACTACGTCGTCGCCGGGGGGCTGGCAGTCGTCTTCCTCTTTCCGCTCGTGTGGGACGCCTGGGCCTCCGTCACCGGGCAGCCCGGCACCGCCCAGGCGTCCGGTCACGGCCTCGGCAACTACCGGACGCTGCTCCACTACGACGCGGGCCTGTGGCGCTACCTCCTCAACAGCACCCTGGTCTCCGCGCTGACCGTCGCCCTGACCCTCGGAGTGTCGCTGCTGGGCGGCTACGCCTTCGCCCGCTTCGACTTCCCCGGCAAGAACCTGCTGTTCCTGGTGACCCTGGCCATCCTCATGGTCCCCTACGCCACCCTCCTCATCCCCCTCTACGTACTGCTCGGCAGACTTCACCTGCAGAACTCGCTGGTCGGGCTGAGTCTGGTGCTGGCCATGTTCCAACTGCCGTTCGCCACTTTCATGATGCGGATCTCCTTCGAGGCCGTGCCGCGCGAACTGGAGGAGTCGGCGCTGGTCGACGGCTGCGGCACGGCGGGCGCGCTGCGGCGGATCCTCGTCCCGGCGGTGCGACCCGGGCTGATCACCGTCGGTCTCTTCGCGTTCCTCGCGGCCTGGAACGACTTCGTGGCCCCACTGATCCTCATCTCCGACAGCGAGAAGGCGCCGCTGCCGCTGGCCGTCGCGAATCTCCGGCAGCAGAGCATGGGCGCGGTCGACTACGGCGCCACCGAGGCGGGCGTGGTGGTCCTCGCAGTGCCCTGCCTCGTCCTCTTCCTGCTCCTGCAACGGCACTACATACGGGGCTTCATGTCCGGCGCGCTCAAGGGCTGACAGGTGAGGGCCGACGCGCGGGACGACCTGGCCGGACAACCGAAGGGACGAGCCGAAGGAATGAAGTGGTGAGGGAGAACATGGGAGAGATCCCCGTCCTGCCGGTGGCACCGACCCGCGGCAGGCTGCGGCCACTCGGTCTTGACGAGGTCAGGATCACCGGGGGATTCTGGGCCCGCCGCCGCCACACGAACGCGACCGCCACGCTCGGCCACTGCCGCGACTGGATGGAACGCGTCGGCTGGACCGGCAACTTCCGTGCCGCCGCGCAGGACCGTGTCCACCGGGAACGGCGTGGCCGGGAGTTCGCCGACTCCGAACTCTACAAACTCCTCGAGGCCATGGCCTGGCAGTCCGGCGACGAGGGCACGCTCGACACGGACATCGCCGCGCTCACCGAGGCCGTCGCATCCGCCCAGGAACCGGACGGCTACCTGAACACGGCTTTCGGTCACACCGGGCAGCAGCCCCGCTACAGCGACCTCGAATGGGGCCACGAACTCTACTGCCACGGACACCTGATCCAGGCGGGCGTGGCCCAGGCCCGGACCGGGGGCGAGGGCGAGCTGACGAAGATCGCCCGACGGGCTGCCGACCACGTCTGCGCCACCTTCGGACGCAGCGGCATCCAGGGTGTCTGCGGCCACCCCGGAATCGAGACGGCTCTGGTGGAACTGGCCAGGATGACGGGGGAGCAGCGCTACCTCGACCAGGCCGCGCTCTTCGTCGACCGCCGTGGCCACGGCACACTCGCCGACATCGAGTTCGGCCGCGCCTATTACCAGGACGATATACCCGTACGCCGAGCCACGGTCTTTCGCGGCCATGCCGTCCGGGCTCTCTACCTCGCGGCCGGTGCCGTCGACGTGGCCGTGGAGACCGGGGACGACGACCTGCTCGACGCGGTCGTGCGGCAGTGGGAGGCGACGGTCGCCCGCCGGACCTATCTGACGGGTGGCATGGGCTCGCACCACCGGGACGAGTCCTTCGGGGACGACTTCGTCCTGCCCCCGGACCGGGCCTACTCGGAGACCTGCGCCGGCGTCGCCTCCGTGATGCTCAGCTGGCGGCTGCTGCTGGCCACCGGCGAGCCGCGGTTCGCCGACCTCGCCGAGCGGACCCTCTTCAACGTGGTCGCGACCTCTCCCGCGCAGGACGGCCGGGCCTTCTTCTACGCCAACACCCTGCACCGACGCCGCCGAGGGGCCGTGCCGGCCACGGGCGCGGCAAGCCCGCGCGCCGAGTCGAGCCTGCGCGCACCCTGGTTCGCCGTGTCCTGCTGCCCGACCAACGTGGCACGCACGCTGGCCCAGCTTCCCGCGTACCTCGCGACGGCCGACGATCACGGCGTGCAACTGCATCAGTACGCCGACGCCGAGATCGCCACCTCACTCAAGGGCGGCCACAGGGTCGCGCTGCGCATCCGTACCGACTATCCGTCGAGCGGAAGCGTGACCGTACGCATCGAACAGTCGTCTCCTCGCAGCCCGTGGACCGTGTCGCTGCGCGTCCCCGCGTGGACGGCGGGCGCCACGGCGTGCCTGACCGACCCGGACGGAACCCGTCGTCACGTAGCCCCGGGTACGGCCGAGGTGACGCGCAGTTTCCGGCCCGGTGACGAGATCCGGCTCGACCTGCCTGTACGACCGCGCTGGATCCGGCCCGACCCGCGCATCGACGCCGTCCGCGGCACGGTGGCCGTCCAGCGCGGGCCGCTGGTGTACTGCGCCGAGTCCGTGGACCTGCCGGACGGCCACGACGTGGATGTGATCCGGGTGGACCCGTCCGTCGCGCCGGAGGACGGCCCGGAGGGCGCCGTGGTGGCCGCCGGGCAGGTCACGGCGTACGACGGCCGGCGCGACGAGGCCTGGCCGTACCGGCCGTTCGACGGGGCCGCCGCCGAGTCGACCGCCGACCGGACGGGGATTGTCCTGGTCCCCTACCACTCCTGGGCGAACCGCGGGCCTTCGACAGTGCGGGTGTGGCTGCCAACCGTGGAACCGGACCGTCCCGCCCCGCCGAACAGCGCCCCGACAGGGAGGTAGCCGTGCACCTCACCACCGCCGCGTCACTGTGACCGCTGCTACAGGACCTCGCGGCCGCCGCACCGCCGCCCCCACCCGCCGACGACCGACGACCCACGATCGGAGTCCGCACGTGTCCCAACCCCCCACCCGCCGAAAGCTGTTGAGGATCGCGGCAGGAACCGCCGCCGGGGCCCCGCTCTCGTACGCCACCCCCTCGGCGTACGCCGAGGCGGCCGGCCCGGTTCCGCCCGTGGCGTCCGTCGGGGCCGCCGCAACTTCCCTGCCCGCCCCGCCCACCTGGGCTGCGCGACCCTTCCCCTTGGACCAGGTCATGCTCGGCGACGGTGTCTTCCGCCGCAAGCGCGACCTGATGCTCGACTACGCCAGGGCGTACCCGGCCGACCGCATCCTGGCCGTCTTCCGGGCCAACGCCGGGCTCGACACCCGCGCCGCCCGGCCACCCGGCGGCTGGGAGACCGCCGACGGCAACCTGCGAGGCCATTACGGTGGCCACTTCCTCACCCTCGTCGCCCAGGCGTACGCCGGCACGGGCGAGGCCGCGCTCAAAGACAAACTGGACTACCTGGTCGGTGCGCTCGGCGAGTGCCAACAGGCGCTGTCGGAAGAAGGATCGCCGAAGCCCAGCCACCCCGGCTACCTGGCGGCTTACCCGGAGACCCAGTTCGTCCTGCTGGAGAGCTACGCGACGTACCCCACCATCTGGGCGCCTTACTACACCTGCCACAAGATCATGCGCGGTCTCCTCGACGCGCACACCCTGGCCGGAAACGCACACGCCCTGACCATCGCCTCGAAGATGGGCGACTGGGTGCACAGCAGGCTCGGCCACCTGCCGAAGGCCCAGTTGCAGCGCATGTGGTCCATCTACATCGCGGGCGAGTACGGCGGTATGAACGAGGTGCTGGCGGACCTGTACGCCCTCACCGGGCGGGAGGAGCACCTCGCGGCCGCCCGCTGCTTCGACAACACCACGCTGCTGGACGCCTGCGCCGAAGACCGCGACCTCCTCGACGGCCGGCACGCCAACCAGCACATCCCCCAGTTCACCGGCTACCTCCGGCTGTTCGACCACACGGGGGAGGAGAAGTACGCCGCCGCGTCCCGCAACTTCTGGGGGATGGTCGTAAACCCCCGGACGTACAGCCTGGGCGGTACGGGCAAGGGTGAGATGTTCCGCGCCCGGGGCGCGATCGCGGCCACCCTCGGGGACGACAACGCCGAGACCTGCGCGACGTACAACATGCTCAAGCTGAGTCGGCACTTGTTCTTCCACCAGCAGGACCCCGCGTACATGGACTACTACGAGCGGGGCCTGACCAACCACATCCTGGCCTCCCGCAGGGACGCCCCCAGCACGGACAGTCCGGAGGTCACCTACTTCGTCGGCATGGGACCCGGCGTCGTGCGCGAGTACGACAACACCGGTACCTGCTGCGGCGGCACCGGCATGGAGAACCACACCAAGTACCAGGACTCGGTCTACTTCCGCTCCGCCGACGGCAACTCCCTCTACGTCAACCTCTACCTCGCCTCGACGCTGCGGTGGCCGGAGCGCGGCTTCGTCCTGGAGCAGACGAGCGACTACCCGGCCGAGGGGGTGCGCACCCTGACGTTCCAAGAGGGCAGCGGAAGGCTCGACGTGAGACTCCGCGTCCCCGCCTGGGCCACGGAAGGGTTTACCGTCACGGTCAACGGAGTCCGCCGGCAGGCCGAGGCGGTACCCGGCAGTTACCTCACTCTGAGCAGAAACTGGCGGCGAGGCGACAGGATCCAGGTCTCCACTCCCTACCGCCTGCGCATCGAAAGGGCTCTGGACGACCCCACCGTCCAGTCGGTGTTCTACGGGCCGGTCCTGCTGGTCGCTCGGAGCCAGGAACCGCAGTTCCGCGTGTTCTCCTTCTACAAGGACTTCACGCTCCGGGGCGATCTCGCCGACTCGATCCGGTCCGAGGGCCGCCCGATGCACTTCACCACGCACGGCCTGACGCTCGCACCGTTCCACCTCGCGGACGACGCCCGCTACCATGCCTACTTCCATCGCTCAGAACCCGTCGTCGTGTTCGGCACCGTCGACTCGGGCGTGCCCAACCGGGCCCGCGGTGACGGCTTCACCTTCCTCGACGTGCTCTGGGAGCAGGCTCCCTTCGCCACCTCGGGCCGCTTCATGCAGGCGGTACGCGCACTCGCCGACGCATGGCTGTCCGAGGGACTGTTCACACGCTCCGAGCGAGACCGCGTCGTCGAAGCGGCCGGCCGCGCGAACCTGAGGCCCTGAGGCCGAGAACACGGCGCCGAACGCATCAGCACAGCACACACCCACCTGCCGCCGGCGGCATTGCGGCTACCAAGGGCAACGGGCCGGTCGAGGCCCTTCCCGCTCAGGCGTCGTGTCCCGCGCCCCGGAACGTCGAAGCCCTGCGCAGGTTCACAGACGGTGCGGGGCCCTGACACGAGGTACACGTCCTCGTGCCAGGGCCGCTGACTCCGGCGCCGGGGATCCATGCGGGGCGGGTCGGGAGGCCCCCGGCGGGGAGTCGTCAGGGGGAGAGCGCTGTGATCGGGGTGTGCAGGCGCAGGTCCACGCAGCTTCGGCCGGTGCGCAGCCGGTGCTCACCGGTCAGGGTGCGCCAGGTCCCGGTCGCCGTGTCCCAGGCTTCCACGGCGCGGCGTGGCACGGTGATCTCGACGGTCGTCGACCGACCAGGCTCGGCCTGGGCGGTGGCGAATCCGGTCAGGCGCCGCAGCGGGGTCGGGGACGATGTAGGGGCTTCGGCGTCCATCGACTCGATGTAGGTCTGCACGACCTCCCGTCCGGCGCGGGATCCCACGTTGCGGACCCGGACGCGGAGTGTGCCGAGAACATCGGGAGACCTGGGGGTACAGGGGGTGAACTCGGCGTGTTCGTAGGCCCATTCGGTGTATCCGAGGCCGTGTCCGAACCAGTAGGCGGGCTCGGTCCGCCCGTGCTGCCAGGCGGCATAGCCGATGAGGAGCCCCTCCTCGTAGCGCAGCACTCCGCCGGTCGGCCGGGGATCCAGCACCGGGCAGTCCTCCGCCCGCACGGGCCATGTGGTGGGAAGCCGGCCACCGGGCTCGGCCGCGCCGAGGAGTATGTCGGCGAGCGCGTGGCCGGCCTCCTGGCCGGGGAACCAGGTGAGCAGGATCGCCGACACGTCGTCGCGCCACGGCATCTCCACCGGGGAACCGGTGTTCACCACCACGATCGTCCGGGGGTTGACGGCGGCCACGCGGGCGACCAGTTCGTCCTGGCGGCCGGGCAGCCTCAGGTCCGTACGGTCGAACCCCTCGCTCTCGACCTCTTCGGTGGTCGCCACGACGATCACGGCGACGTCCGCGCGGGCCGCGGCCTCCACGGCCTCCTGGAGCAGTTCCTCGTCCGGCCGTGTCGGCGGCCGGTGTCCCAGACCGAAGGACAGCGCCGGAATCCCCTCTCCCGCGTCACGGCCGGTCGGGACGTAGTCCAGCGTCACGTCGACCGTGCTGCCCGCCTCCAGGTGTGCGGTGAGGCGCTCTTCCGACGGCGACATGACAGCCAGGAAGGGGTCCTCGCTGTCCGGGGCGAGATGGGCGTCGTAGAGCACGCGTCCACCGAGGGCGAACCGCAGACGGCCGTGACCGCTGACGGCGAAGGTGTGTTCACCCGTGCGGTCCGGGGTGAACGTTCCGCTGATCCGCGCGGAGCGGAGCAGGTCGGAACTGACGCCGGTCGGCATGCTGCCGAACATCTGGACCTTGCCGTCCGGCTGTGGGAGGTCGGCCAGGACGGTGCCCTCGCCGTCGTGGAACTGCGAGCGCAAGGTGAAGCCATGGCGGGCGGGGGCGAGGCGGGTGCGCGGGTCGGCGCCCTGGGCGTGGACGATCTCCACCTCGCGTGGCAGGGCGGCACCCAGTCCTGCCAGGGGGCTGACGACACGGGGCGGGAACACGGTGGCGCTGCCGCCGCCCATGATCCGGGCGTCCCGCGCCGCGTCACCGATGACCGCGATCCTGCGCAGCCCGTCCGGATGCCGCAGGGGGAGCACCGCGTCATCGTTCTTCAGCAGGACGAAGGACAGCCGGGCGATCTCGCGGGCGAGGTCGCCGCCCGGTGCGGCAGGGATGCCTTCCGGGCGCGGGCCGGCCGCCCGCTCGTCCGGCCTTCCGGAACCCTCCGGGTCGTCGAACGCGCCCACCCGCACGGCGAGTCGCAGCACGCGTCGTACGGCCTCGTCGACGGCCTCCTCCGGGACCCTGCCGTCGCGAACGGCACTGGCCAGTGTCTGCCCGTACACCGTCTTCGGGCCGGGCATGGCCACGTCCAGTCCGGCGGTGATCGCACGCACCGTGTCCCGTGCCGCCCCCCAGTCGGACAACGTGATCCCGTCGAACCCCCACTCACCGCGCAGCACCTCGCGCTGCAGGTGGTGGTTCTCCGTCATGCTGGAACCGTTCACACCGTTGTACGAGGACATCACCGCCCACACGCCGCCCTGCGTGACCACATGCTCGAACGGGGCCAGGTACAGCTCCCGCAGTGTCCGCTGATCGACCTGGACGTCGAGGGAGAACCGCTCCGTCTCGCTGTCGTTGGCGACGAAGTGCTTCACCGCCACCGCGACGCCTCCGTCCTGGACGCCGCGTACGTAACCCGCCGCCATCCGGCCGGTCAGCACCGGATCCTCCGAGAGACACTCGAAGTGGCGTCCGCCCAGAGGCGTGCGGTGCAGGTTGATCGTCGGCGCCAGAAGTAGGTGCACCTCCTTGCGGCGGGCCTCGGCGGCGAGCAACTGTCCGGCACGGTGGGCCAGTTCCGGATCCCAAGTCGCGGCCAGCGCGGTGGGGCTGGGAAGCGCTATGGAGGGGTCCTCCGGTGACCAGTGGGTGCCGCGGACCCCGATGGGGCCGTCGGACATGACCAGCGACCGCAGTCCGATGGCGGGGACGGCGGGGAGCGACCACATGTCCTGGCCGGCCAGCAGCCCGGCCTTGGTGTCCAGGTCGAGCCGGGCGAGCGCGGCCTCGACGACATCGGCCGCCGGTGAAGAGGGCATGCGAGGAATTCCTTTCGGACAGGACAGAGGAGCCCGCGGTACGGCCCGTACAGGCCCGGACCGGTGCGGAGAGGACCGGACGGGTCATGACAGGGCCAGGACAGGGCGGGCGTGGGGTCGGGAAGCGGCGGGCCGCGGGTCAGGACGCCGCCCGCCGCTGGTTCAGCGCACGCCGCGGATCGGCAGCATGGCCAGGGATCCGAGCACGGCGACCGCGCCGGCCACCAGGAAGAGCCCGGTGTAGCCACCCAGCACGGAGACCGCCAGCGAGCCGATCAGCGGTGACACGATCTGCGGACCGGCCTGCGCCATGTTCAGGACGCCGAGGTCACGGGCCGCGTCGGAGGCGGAGGGCAGTACCAGCGTCACGATGGCGAGGTCGACGGCCATGAAACAGCCGAAGCCGAGCCCGTTCAGCGCGGCGAAGACGAGCATCGCTGTCCAACTGTGGCTGAAGACCGGGAGCAGCGCGCCCCCCGCTGAGACGATCGCCGCTCCCGCGACGAAAGGCTTGCGTCGTCCCGTACGGTCCGACAGGACTCCGCCGAGCGCGGTCGAGACGGCCATGGCCACGGCGCCCACCGGACTGAGCACGGCCACCGCTTCCACGGGGGTCAGGCCCGCCGGCAGCACGGTGTGGTCCTGCACGATGTACAGCTGGAACCCCGAGACGGAGAAGTAGCCCAGGGTGATCAGCGCTCGGCCCGTGAAGGCCCAGCGGAAGTCCCGGCCGCGCAGCGCCGACCCCAGCGAGGTCAGCTGACCGCGCAGCCCGGCGGACCGCCCGCCCGGCATCCGCCGCTCCCTGGCGAGGGAGGTCAGCAGGAGCGCGGCGAACGCGACAAGCCCGCCGAGCAAGAGGTATCCGGTGCGCAGGGACACCGGTGCGGCCTGGGCCGCGAGCCACGGCCCCAGGAAGGCGCCCAGCGGAATGCCGAGGCCCACGAACCCCGAGGCGGTGCCGCGCAGCCCTTCGGGGATCCGGTCGGGAATCACCGAGCCGACCGCGACCTGGTACGCGTTCAGCGCCGCGCTGACCGCGCACCAGCCGATGGTCAGCAGCAGGACCGTACGCAGGTCGGCCAGTACCGACAGAAGCCCGAACCCGGCCAGGGCACCGCCCAGGATCCAGGGACCGCGGCGCCCGCCGCGATCGGACAGCGCACCGACGACCGGCTGGGCCAGGGTGGCGACCAGCGCCGCGACGCCGGTGACGGTGCCGAGGGCGGCCACCTTGCCGTTCGGCGAGATCTGCGCCGCCTGCACGGCCAGGAGGACCCCGGCCCCCATGTAGACGGCGATGACCGCGGTGTTGCCGAGCAGGAGCAGCGCGATGAGGGCGCGGTGGCCCCTGGAGACGCCGGAGGGCCGCGCGGTCGGCGCCCTGGGCGCCGAGAATTCGACGGCCTCTTCGACATCCTGTGCGGTCATACCAAGTCCCTGGGGTCGGTGCGCGCGAAGAACAGTTTGTCACCCTCGACGCTGCTTACGCGCGTCAGTGGCTCGCGTAAGCGGACCATAGCCATAAGATGTCGGCTGGCACAACCATTCAGGACCCACCAGTTCCGGGGGAGGACGTCGTGGCGCACTCCGCCCGCCGCCGCACGACCAGTAGCGATGTCGCTCGTGAGGCCGGCGTCTCGCGCGCCACGGTGAGCTACGTCCTCAACGACGACCCCCGCCAGTCCATCCCGGAACACACTCGCCGCCGGGTCCTGGAGGCGGCGGCCCGTCTGAACTACCTGCCCTCGCCCGCGGCGCGGGAACTGGCGCGGGGCAGCAGTGACCTCGTCCTGTGCCTGCTGCCCGACTGGCCCATCGGATTCTCCGTGGGCCGGCTCCTGGAACACCTGTCCCGAGCGGTGGCGGAGCACGGCCTGACGCTCGTGACCCACCTGGCGTCGGTGAAGGACGGAGCAGTGCAGGACATCTGGCGCAAGGTGGCGCCGATCGGTGTGGTCGTCATGGGCGGCCTCAGTGACGCCGACCGAACCGCGATCCAGGCGGCCGGAATCCAGGCCGTGCACATCCTCGACGAGCCGGGGACCGTCGAGCACAACGAGATGCGGCTGTCCCAGATGGAGATCAGCCGTGTGCAGGTCGCCCACCTCGCGGGCGCCGGGCACCGCAGACTCGGGTTCGCCGGCACCGACGACGAGCGCCTGACCGGATTCGCACAGTTGCGCCTCGACGGGGTCCGGGAGGCCTGCGCGGAACTCGGCCTGCCCGAGCCCGTGGTCCACGCGGTCCCTCTGGACCCCGAGGGAGCGGCGGCCGCGGTCGAGGCCTGGCGGAACCGGGGTGACGGTGAGCCCGTGACGGCGGTGTGCGCCTACAACGACGAGACGGCCCTGGCGACCCTGGCCGGCCTGCGCCGCCTGGGGCTGAGCGCGCCCGGTGATCTCGCCGTCATCGGCGTCGACGACATCCCCTCCGCCGGCCTGGCCGATCCGCCGCTGAGTACGGTCGAGCTGGATCTCGAGGCGCAGGCACGTTTCCTGGCCGACGAGGTGGTCCGCGCGGCGGGCGGCATGCCACGCTTCCCCGACGTGTCGCCGATCTCCGTCCGGCTCATCGTGCGCGACTCCGCCTGACTCCTGCGGCGGCCGAACGACGGCCGGATGCTCGGCGGCCCTGCGGCGGGACGGCCCGCGGTGCCGGGTCGCGTCGCTCGCGGCTGCGCTGCCGGAACCCTGCGTTCCCGCCATGTACGCGGCCGGATGGGGCGCGGGGCCGCTGACCGGCGGGAAGGCCGCAAGCGGTCACCGTCCCGCCGGGACCGGTCCCGGGTGAGCGGGTGCGCGGTTTCGTCCGGTGCCGCACCGCGGCCTGCTCAGACGACATGCTGCCGGATGCAGTCAGGAATCCCCTCGTCGGGCAAAGCCCGCCCGCCCGCCTCGCCCCGGTCCGGTGGCGGGCCTCCCCACCTCCTCACGAAATTTGCCGGCAATGGACTGTTGCCTTTTCGGACACCTTCGCCCTACCTTCACTTACGCGCGCAACTGACGCGCGTAAGTTGTCTTCCGTGCTCCCGACATCCGAGAAACCGGAGCAGATCATGAGAAGAACCCTCATCGCCGCAGGCGCCGTCGCGCTGGTGGCCGGTATGTCAGCCTGTTCCGGCGCTTCGCCCTCCAGCGGCGCGGCGGGCTCCAGAACGCTGACGCTCGCACCGATCGTCCCGCCGCAGCCCTGGGACCTGAAGGACGCCGGCCTGGGCAACAACGCCCAGTACTACCAGCCCGTGTACGACTCGCTGCTGCGTCTGGACACCAAGGCGGAACCCGTTGCCAACGTCGCCACCTCGTGGAAGTACGACGACGGCAACACCCGGCTGACCCTGAAGATCCGGTCCGGCCTGAAGTTCACCGACGGCACGGCCCTGGACGCAGCGGCGGTCAAGGCGAACCTGGAACACACGCGCACCGGCACCAACGAGGCGGCAGGCCAGCTCAAGGCCGTCGAGAGCGTCACGACGAGCGGTTCCGACAGCGTGACGCTGAAGCTGTCCGCGCCCGATCCCTCGCTCCTGCCCAACCTCGGTTCGGTGGCCGGCATGCTGGCCAGCCCGAAGGCCATCGCCGCGGGCACCCTCAAGGACACACCGGTCGGATCGGGACCCTACGAGCTGGACAAGGCCGCCACCACCAACGGCAGCGTGTACACCTTCGTCCGTAACAAGGGCTACTGGAACAGCAAGGCGTTCCCCTTCGACAAGGTGGTCCTCAAGCCCCTGAACGACCCCACGGCCGTCCTCAACGCCCTGCGCTCCGGCCAGGTCAACGGCGCCCTGCTCACCACCCCCAAGAACATCACGGTCGCCCGCGGCGGTGGACTGGACGTCACCACGTACGCCTCGGGTGACATCGCAGGCGTCTACATCTGGGACCGCGGCGGCAAGCTCACCCCGGCGCTCGGGAAGGTCAAGGTCCGTCAGGCCATCAACTACGCCCTCGACAGGTCCTCCCTGGTCAAGACCGTGTACCAGGGCGCGGGCAAGGCGACGACCCAGTTCTTCAACCCGTCCGGGGCCGCGTACGACGCGTCCCTCGACGCGAAGTACCCCCACGACCCCGCCAAGGCCAAGGCCCTGCTGAAGGAGGCCGGCTATCCCGACGGCTTCACGGTCAAGGTCCTCGACCTGAGCGGGCCGTTCCCCGAGGCACAGGCGGCGATGGTCGAGCAGCTCGGCAAGGTGGGTATCAAGGTGAAGCTGGTCACCGTCCCCTCCGACCAGACCATCAAGCAGCTGCTCGCCGGCAAGTTCTCCATGTCCTACTTCCCGCTCGCCTCCTTCCGTCCCTGGGACACCACCCAGATCGAGGTCGCGAAGGACTCCACGTGGAACATCTTCAAGTACCAGGACCCCAAGGTCACCAAGCTGATGGACACCGCGCAGCACTCCACCGGCGCGAAGCAGGACCACGCGTTCAGGAAGCTCAACACCTACCTGGTGGACCAGGCGTGGAACGCCCCCTGGGCAGCCGTGCAGGCCGCCTACGCCACCACCAAGTCGGTCAAGGTCGTCCCGCAGCCCTTCACTCCCGTGCCGCCGCTGTACAACTTCAGCCCGGCCGGCTGAGCACACGAGGCCGGCAACATGAAAGATCGGAAGAGGCGGTCATGATCTCGTTTCTGACGCGGCGCCTGCTGTCCGGTGTGGTCCTGGTGGTGGTGATCTCCGCCCTCACCTTCGTGCTCATGAGCATGACCGGGACGGACACCGCCAGGAACCTGGCCGGCGCCACAGCGACCGCGCGGCAGGTCGCCCAGAAGAAGGCCGAGCTGGGCCTGGACCGGCCGGTGGCGGCACAGTACGCGGACTGGCTCGGATCCGCCCTGCGGGGCGACCTGGGTCGTTCCTGGGCCGGCGGTGACAGTGTGGCCGCCTCCCTGGGCGACAAGCTGCCGGTCACCCTGTCCATCGTCATCGGCGGACTGCTGCTGTCGGCCGTGCTCAGTGTGCTGCTGGGAGCGGGCGCGGCGGTCCGCGGGGGCCTCCTCGACCGTGCCGTCCAGTTGCTCGCCGTCATCGGCTTCGCGGTACCCAGCTTCCTGATGGCGCTCGTTCTCGCCCTCTTCGTCGGTGTCCGATGGAGGATGCTGCCGGCCACCGGCTACACCCCATTCTCCGAGTCCCCGTCCCTGTGGCTGCAGTCGATCATCCTGCCCTCGGTCTCGCTCGCGGTCGGCGCCGTCGCGGCCACGGCCCAGCAGGTCCGGGGCGCCATGGTCGACGTACTGCGCCTGGACTACGTACGGACCCTGCGCAGCCGCGGTCTGAGCAGGCGCAGCCTGCTGCTGCGGCACGCCCTGCGCAACGCCGCGCCGTCGGCGCTGACCGTGCTCGCGCTGCAGTTCATCGGCCTCGTCGGCGGTGCGGTGGTGGTCGAGAAGGTCTTCGGCCTCGCGGGCATCGGCTCGCTGGCCAACACCGCCGCGTCCAACGGTGACACCCCGCTGCTCATGGGCGTCGTGGTGGTGATGGTGGCGCTGGTCGTCGTCGTCAACCTGCTGCTCGACGTGGCCCAGGGGTGGCTCAACCCGAAGGTGCGTGTCGCATGACCCTGCTCTCGGAACCCGGAACGCTCGGCGGGGAACCGGTGATCGCAGCTCCCGCATCGCGGCACCGGCTGCTGCGGCGGCTCCTGCGGGACCCGGTCGCGGTCGTCAGCCTGGCGATCCTCGGCGTGGTGGTCCTGGCCTCCGCCGCCGCGCCCCTGCTCACCGCCCACGATCCGGCCGGCTCCGACGTGGCGCACGCGCTGGCCCCGGCCGGCGGCGCGCACCCGCTCGGCACGGACGGTGTCGGCCGCGACGTACTGGCCCGGCTGCTCTACGGCGGCCGTACGAGTCTGCTGGGAACAGCACTGGCGACCGCCGTCGCGGTGGTGCTGGGGGTTCCTCTCGGGCTCGTGGCCGGCTATTTCCGCGGCTGGTTCGACGGTGTCGCGAGCTGGTCCGCCAACCTGGTCATGTCGGTCCCGGCCATCATCCTGCTGCTGGTGGTCCTCGGCTCGGCCGGCCAGAACACCTACGTGGCGATGGCCGTCTTCGGTCTGCTCATGGCGCCGGGCGTCTTCCGCCTGGTACGCGGACTGGTCAACGCCGTGCGCGAGGAACTGTACGTCGACGCCGCCCGCGTGTCGGGCCTGTCCGACGGTCGCATCATCCGCCGCCACATCCTGCGCGTCGTCCAGGCGCCGGTGATCATCCAGGCCGTCCAGATCCTCGGCATCGGCATCCTCATCCAGTCCGGGCTGGAGTTCCTGGGGCTCGGTTCGTCGGGGAAGGCCAGCTGGGGGGCGATGCTCAACGACGCCTTCGGCAACATCTACACCGCACCGGTGCTGCTGCTGTGGCCCGGCCTGGCCATCGGGCTGACGGTGGCCGCCTCCGGGCTGCTCGGCAACGCGCTGAGCGACGTTCTGTTCGGCGGCGCCGCTCTCCGGTCCCGCAAGCGCCGGTCCGCGAAGCCGGTGACCCGGTCCGCAAGCGAGGACCGTCCCGCCTCGCTGCCTCTCCCGCGGCTGTCCGGCGACGAACTCCTCGTCGTCGAGGACCTGAAGGTGACCTACCCCAAGGGGAACGGCGAGACGACCGTCGTCGACGGGGTCGGCCTGACCGTCCGGCGGGGAGAGGTCCTCGGCCTGGTCGGCGAGTCCGGCTCGGGCAAGAGCCAGACTGCGTTCGCCGTGCTCGGGCTGCTGCCCGCCGAGGCCCGGACGACGGCCCGGCGGCTGGTCTTCGACGGCACCGACCTCGGGACCTCCGGCCGGGGCCGGGCACGGGAGGCGCTGCGGGGCCGCAGGATCGGATACGTGCCGCAGGAGCCGATGTCCAACCTGGACCCCTCCTTCCGGATCGGTTCCCAGCTGACCGAGCCGATGCGCCGGCATCTCGGCCTGTCCCGGAACGAGGCCAGAGGGAAGGCGCTGGCACTGCTGGAGCGGGTGGGAATAGCCGATCCGGCCAGGGTCTACGCCTCCTATCCGCACCAGATCTCCGGCGGCATGGCACAGCGGGTCCTCATCGCCGCCGCCGTGTCCTGCGACCCGGACCTGCTCGTCGCGGACGAGCCGACGACGGCGCTGGACGTGACGGTGCAGGCCGAGGTGCTGGACCTCCTGAGGTCCCTCCAGCGGGAGCGGCGGATGGGCATGGTTCTCGTGACCCACGACTTCGGCGTGGTCGCCGACATCTGCGACCGGGTCGCGGTCATGCAGAACGGCCGGATCGTCGAAGCCGCCGAGGCGCAGGACCTGTTCGCCGCGCCCACGCACCCGTACACGCGGATGCTGCTGGACTCGACCCTGGAGGACAGCGAGCCACGCCGCCCCCTGGGCACCACCGGAACCGAACAGGGAGCGGACGCATGAGCGCTGTGCCTGCCGACACCACACGAGACCGCAAACCGGACGAGGACTCCGCGGACGACGGACCGCTGCTGAGCGTGAACGGTCTCGTGGTCGAATACCCCGGGAAACGGCGCAAGGAGCCGTTCCGCGCCCTCAAGGGCGTCAGCCTCACCATCGGAGCCGGTGAGACCCTGGGCCTGGTCGGCGAGTCCGGCTCGGGCAAGACCACGCTGGGCCGGGCCGTCCTCGGCCTCGCCCCGGTCACGCACGGCACGATCACCTTCCGGGGCAGGGACATCTCCCGCCTGGGCAAGAGGGAGCGGCGGGCGCTCGGCGAGGACGTCCAGGTCGTCTTCCAGGACCCGTACACCTCGCTGAACCCGGCCCTGACCATCGACGACATCCTGACCGAGCCGCTGCTGGTCACCGGCGTGTCCGGCCGTGACGCCCGTGCCCGGGTGCGCGAACTGCTGGACCAGGTACGCCTTCCGGCCGACGCCGGGGCGAGGCTGCCACGGGAGTTCTCCGGCGGCCAGCGGCAGCGCGTCGCCATCGCCCGCGCGCTGTCACGCTCACCGCGGCTCATCGTCTGTGACGAGCCGGTCAGCGCGCTCGACCTGTCCAACCAGGCCCGCGTCCTGGACCTCCTCATCGAGATCCAGGAACGCACCTCGGTCGCGTACCTCTTCGTCACGCACGATCTGTCCGTCGTACGCCACATCAGCCACCGCGTGGCCGTCATGTACCACGGAGAGATCGTCGAGACGGGCACCGCGGCCTCGGTGACGGGTCAACCACAACATCCGTACACCCAGCGGCTGTTGCTGGCCGCCCCGGTGCCGCACCCGGCCAGGCAGGCCGAGCGGCGCGCCGCACGCCGGGAACTGACCGCACGGGAATCGGAAAGCAGGAGAACAGGCAGCCCATGATGAATCCGCCCAACCCCCTCATTCCCGGCTTCAACCCGGACCCGAGCATCTGCCGGGTCGGCGACGACTACTACATCGCCTGCTCCAGCTTCGAATACCTGCCGGGCATCCCGATCTACCACAGCAGGAACCTCACCGACTGGACACCGATCGGTCATGTCGCCACCCGCGCGTCCCAACTCGGGCTTCATGACGTCCCGACCCTCGGCGGCGCCTGGGCCCCCACGCTGCGCCACCACGACGGACGCTTCTGGTGCGTCGTCACCGACGCCAACGGACGCGGCAGTGTGATCTTCACGGCCGAGCGGCCCGAGGGCCCCTGGTCGGACGGCACCCCGATGCAGGGCGTGAGCGGCATCGACCCGGACATCGCCTGGGACGAGGACGGCACCTGCTACCTCACGTACTCAGGGCTGGTGTTCAACGGCGACGGAACCGACATGACCCACCTCGGCATCCAGCAGGTCCGCCTCGACCCCGAGAGCGGCAAGGCCCTGGAGGAACCGCGCTCCCTGTGGTCCGGTACCGGCCTGATGTTCCCCGAAGCCCCGCACCTCTACCACATAGACGGCACCTGGTACCTGGTGATCGCCGAAGGCGGCACGGAACGGGGGCACGCCGTCAGCGTGGCACGCTCCACCCGCCCGGATGGTCCCTTCGAGGGCTGTCCCGCGAACCCCGTGCTGAGCGCCCGCAGCACCGACCGGCCCGTCCAGAACACCGGTCACGGCGACCTCGTCCAGTGTCCGGACGGATCGTGGATCATGGTGCTGCTCGGCATGCGGCCCCGGGGTATGACCCGGGCCTTCTCTCCCATGGGCCGCGAGACCTTCGCGTCCCCCCTGCGCTGGGTCGAGGGCTGGCCCGTCATCGAGCCGGTCGAACTCAGCCCCGCCGGCCCCACCGTGCGCATCCGGGACGACTTCGAGGCGGACAGCCTCGGACCGGAGTGGCTGTCGGTGCGTCAGGAGCCCAACGCCCTGGCCAACCTGTCCGACCGGCCCGGCTGGCTCCGGCTCACGGCCGACGGCACGGCGGACATGGACGCCCTCCGCCCCTGCTTCCTGGGCCGCAGACAACAGCATGAACGGGTCGGTGTGACCGCACTGTTCGACATCCGGGAAGGCCGCGGCGGGCTCAGCGTCCGCATGGACGAGTGGCACCACTACGACATCGAAGCGGATGCCGAGACCGTATGTGCCCGCGGAAGGACCGGGGCGCTCGCCCAGACCTGGGAGCGCCCGTTGCAAGGGGACGCCGCGCGAGTCGAACTCCGCATCACCGCCGAGCCGGCTCCGAAGCACGGTCTGGGACGCCTCGGTCCCGACGTCGTACGACTGTCTGTGCGGACGGGAGACGGCTGGACGGATCTGGCGGTGCTGGACGGCCGATATGTCGCGGCCGAAACCGCGGCCTCCTTCACGGGCCGCGTCGTGGGCATGTATGCCACGCAGGGGACGGTGGACGTCGACTGGCTGCTCTACGAGGGCCGGGACAACGGATGATCCGCACGGACGCGACGGCCGGAGTTCGCTCCAGCGTCGGCCTGCGTGTGGCTCTGACCGTTGGCTGCTCTTCCTCCCAAGCCTCGGAGAACGACGTCTATTCCAGGCCACGTGCATGTTCCCGTACCTCCCATGAGGCCGGGGCGACCTTCAAAGGGTTCCATTCATGGACGTATCCGCACCGTCTCTCCCGTTCGGCCTCACCAGCTCGAACGGCGCCGGATGGTAGGTGATCGACGACCGCATCGAAGTCACGTCCTCGCCGCAGACCGACTACTTCATCGACCCCGGCTATACCGAGGTCCTGGATGAGTACACGCGCCTGAACGCCGATACCCTCCTCGGGGAGCTCCCCGCATCGGACTTCTCCTTCACGGCGAGGGTGACCGTCGACTTCCGGAACAGGTTCGACGCAGGCGTCCTGCTGCTCTGGCAGGACGACCGCACGTGGGCGAAACTGTGTTTCGAGTACTCGCCGTCCGAGGAGGGACTGGTGGTTTCGGTCGTCGCGCGGGAGTTCGCCGACGACGCCAACGCCTTCGATGTCCACGCGCGATCCATCTGGCTCCGCATCGCTCGGATGGGACGCGTGATAGCCCTGCATGCCTCTCTCGACGGGGAGCGTTGGCGTATGGTGCGCGTCTTTACCTTCGGCGCCGTTGCCGATCCGATGAAGATAGGTTTCCTGGCGCAGTCGCCCAACGGCGAGGGATGCCACGTGGTCTTCGACCGCATCAGTTACGCACCGCAGGCGCCAGAGGACATCCGGGACGGCGCCTGATCGCCCTTGTCTCCGTGTGGGGGCGCGTCCTGGTGAAACAACCGGGTCAAGGTACAGGGTCTGCCGAGGCTTCCCGGCAGGCCCTGTGCTCATATCGGCGCACCCACTGTCACCCATTTGCCCCGGATGCCCGGTGGACGACAAAGTACATCGACGCCGCCGTCGCCCAGTCCGGCGCCATCGGCATCGCCCTGCTGTCCCGGCTGCAGCGGCGCGGCGGCGGGGTCACCGGCGTGACCGGCGTGTCGACGTTCGTC
>NZ_JBFADM010000084.1:0-30470 GCF_040641355.1 Streptomyces sp. NPDC020996 | reverse complement strand
CGCATCCCGTCGGTGAGGTGATGACCGGTGAGGTCGTGGTAGCCCACCGCGACACCGCCCGCCTTGTGCCAGGGGAGATGTCAGACGTTGAACCCGAGCGCCCGCAGCTGCTCGCGTCCGTCGTCCGTGATCTTGTCCGGGCCCCACGGCGGCATCCAGACCCAGTTGATGCGCAGCTCGTTGACGAGGCCGTCGGTGGCCGACTTGGCCTGGTCCTCGATGACGTCGGTCAGCGGGCAGGCCGCCGAGGTCAGGGTCATGTCGACGGTCGCGATGTTCGCGTCGTCGATGTGGATGCCGTAGATCAGGCCCAGGTTGACAACGTCGATGCCCAGTTCGGGGTCGACGACGTCCATCAGGGCCTCGCGGAGCTCCTCCTCCGAGGCCGGCTTCATCTCAGCGGTGTCGGTCATGCCGTCTTCCTCTCGGCGTCGGCTCCGCCCAGGGCCTGGGCCGTCGCGTCCTTCCACGCCATCCAGCTCAGGAGGGCGCACTTGACCCGGGCCGGGTACTTGGAGACGCCGGCGAACGCGACCGCGTCCTCCAGGACGTCCTCCATGGCGTCGTCGGGCTCGATCCGGCCCTTGGACTGCATCAGCTCCAGGAAGGTCTCCTGGATCTTCTGCGCCTCGGCCAGGTCCTTGCCGACGAGGAGCTCGTTCAGCACGGAGGCCGAGGCCTGGCTGATGGAACAGCCCTGGCCCTCGTAGCTGACGTCCTCGATCTTCGTGCCGTCGTACTTCACCCGGAGGGTGATCTCGTCGCCGCACGTCGGGTTGACGTGGTGCACCTCGGCGTCACCGTCCCGCAAGCCCCGCCCGTGCGGATTCTTGTAGTGGTCCAGGATGACTTCCTGGTACATCGAGTCCAGCTTCATGCGATCGCTCGTCCCGTCAGCCGAAGAAGTTCCGTACGTGCTCCAGTCCGTCGACCAGAGCGTCGATCTCGGCCGGCGTGGAGTACAGGTAGAACGACGCTCGCGTGGTCGCGGGAATTCCGTACCGCAGGCAGACCGGCCGGGCGCAGTGGTGGCCGACCCGGACCGCGATGCCCTGCTCGTCGAGGACCTGGCCCACGTCGTGCGGGTGGATGTCGCCGAGCGTGAAGGAGATCGCCGCGCCCCGGTCCTCGGCCGTGGTCGGGCCGATGATCCGCAGGTCGGGGACCTGGGCCAGACGCTGGACGGCGTACTCGGTCAGCGCGTGCTCATGGGCGAGGATCTTGTCCATGCCGATCGCGTCGAGGTAGTCGATCGCCGCGCCGAGTCCGACGGCCTGCGCGATCGGGGGCGTGCCCGCCTCGAACTTGTGCGGCGCCGGGGCGTAGGTCGAGGAGTGCATCGACACCGTCTCGATCATCTCGCCGCCGCCGAGGAACGGGGGCAGGTCCTCGAGCAGCTCCTGCCGGCCCCACAGCACGCCGATGCCGGTCGGGCCGCACATCTTGTGGCCGGTGAAGGCCACGAAGTCGGCCTGCAGCGCCTGCACGTCCAGCGGCATGTGCGGGGCGGCCTGCGAGGCGTCGACGCAGACCAGGGCGCCGACCTCCTGGGCCCGGCGGACGATCGCCTCGACCGGGTTGACCGTGCCCAGGATGTTGGACACCAGGACGAAGGAGACGATCTTCGTCTTCTCGGTGATGACCTCGTCGATGTTCGACAGGTCGAGGCGGCCGTCGTCGGTGAGGCCGAACCACTTCAGCTTCGCGCCCGTGCGTTGCGCGAGCAGCTGCCACGGCACGATGTTGGAGTGGTGCTCCATCTCCGTGATGACGATCTCGGTCTCGTGGTCCACGCGGTAGGGCTCGTCGGCCCAGCCGAGCATGTTGGCCACGAGGTTGAGCGACTCGGAGGCGTTCTTGGTGAAGATCACCTCGTCGCGGCTGGGCGCGTTGATGAACGCGGCGACCTTGTCGCGCGCGCCCTCGTACAGCGCCGTGGCCTCCTCGGCGAGGACGTGCACACCGCGGTGGACGTTGGCGTTGTAGCGCTCGTAGTACTCGTTCAGGGCGTCGAGCACCTGGCGCGGCTTCTGCGAGGTCGCCGCGTTGTCCAGGTAGACGAGCTTGCGGCCGTCGTGGACCTGGCGGTCCAGGATCGGGAAGTCCTTGCGGAGCGCCTCGGCGTCGAGGAGGCCCGGCAGTTGTGTCATGCGACAGTCTCCTTCGGGTTGGCTCCGCTCGCGGGTCCAGCCGTCACGTACGACTCGTAGCCCTCGTTCTCCAGCTTGTCCGCGAGCTCCGGACCGCCGGACTCGACGATGCGGCCGCCGGCGAACACGTGGACGTGGTCGGGCTTGATGTAGCGCAGGATGCGCGTGTAGTGCGTGATCAGCAGGGTGCCGACCTCGCCGGACTCGCGGACGCGGTTGACGCCCTCGGAGACGATGCGCAGCGCGTCGACGTCCAGGCCGGAGTCGGTCTCGTCGAGGATCGCGACCTTCGGCTTGAGCAGCTCCAGCTGGAGGATCTCGTGGCGCTTCTTCTCACCGCCGGAGAAGCCCTCGTTGACGTTGCGCTCGGCGAAGGAGGAGTCCATGTGGAGGCGCTCCATGGCCTCCTTGACCTCCTTGACCCAGGTGCGCAGCTTGGGGGCCTCGCCGCGGATGGCGGTGGCGGAGGTGCGCAGGAAGTTGGAGACGGAGACGCCGGGCACCTCGACCGGGTACTGCATCGCCAGGAACAGGCCGGCGCGGGCGCGCTCGTCGACGGACATCGCCAGGACGTCCTCGCCGTCGAGGGTGACGGTACCGCCGGTGACCGTGTACTTGGGGTGCCCCGCGAGGGAGTAGGCGAGGGTCGACTTGCCGGAGCCGTTGGGGCCCATGATGGCGTGCGTCTCGCCCTGCTTCACGGTGAGGTCGACGCCCTTGAGGATCTCCTTCGTGGCGTTGTCGGCCTCGACGGTGACGTGCAGGTCTCGGATTTCAAGCGTTGCCATGGGTGCCTCAGGACTCCTGGGTGAGGGAGACGAGAACGTCGTCCCCTTCGATCTTGACGGGGTATACGGGGACAGGGCGCGTCGCGGGGAGGCCGGAGGGCTTGCCGGTGCGCAGGTCGAAGCTGGAACCGTGCAGCCAGCACTCGATCTGGCAGTCCTCCACCTCGCCCTCGGAGAGCGAGACGTTCGCGTGCGAGCAGATGTCGTAGATCGCGAAGACCTCCCCCTCGGTGTGCACGAGGGACACCGGCGTGCCGTCGATCTCCACCCGCTTCGGGGTGCCCTCCTCCAGCTCGCTCAGCGCGCAGGCGCGGACGAAGCCCGGTGATCCGGTCATGCGACGGACTCCTCCAGCTCCTGGTCGATCTTGGCGATGAGGCGCTCCTCGATGTCTGGGACGCCGATCTGCTGGACCAGTTCGGCGAAGAAGCCGCGCACGACGAGGCGGCGGGCCTCGTGCTCGGGGATGCCGCGGGCCATCAGGTAGAACAGCTGCTCGTCGTCGAAGCGGCCGGTGGCGGAGGCGTGACCGGCGCCGACGATCTCGCCGGTCTCGATCTCCAGGTTCGGCACCGAGTCGACCCGGGCGCCGTCCGTGAGGACGAGGTTGCGGTTCATCTCGTAGGTGTCGGTGCCCTCGGCCGCGGCCTCGATGAGCACGTCGCCGATCCACACGGCGTGCGCGTCCTCGCCCTGGAGCGCGCCCTTGTAGACGACGTTCGACTTGCAGTGCGGCGCGTTGTGGGTGACCAGGAGGCGGTGCTCGTGGTGCTGGCCGGCGTCGGTGAAGTACAGGCCGAGCAGTTCGGCCTCGCCGCCGGGGCCGGCGTAGGTCACGCGCGGGTGGATGCGCACCAGGTCGCCGCCGAAGGTGACGACGATGTGCCGGAAGCCGGCGTCCCGGCCGATCAGGGCGCTCTGCTGGGCCACGTGCACGGCGGTGTCGTCCCAGTCGACCACGGTGACCACGGTGAGCTTCGCCCCGTCGCCGACGATGTACTCCACGTTCGCGGCGCGGACGGTGTCGCCGGTGTGGTCGATGACGACGGTGGCCTCGGCGAACGCCTGGAGCTCGAAGACGGTGTGGCCGTAGGTCACGCCGCCCTCGCCGTGCAGGGCGAGGCGGACCGGCTCGCTCAGCACGGTCTCCTTCGGCACGGTGACGACGGTCGCCTTCTCGAAGGAGGAGTAGGCCTGGGCCGCGACGCGGTCCACCGGCGCGCCGGCCCGGCCGAGCCGGGCGTCGTCGCGGCCGACCGTCTCGACGGTGACGCCGTCGGGCACGGAGAACTCGGCCTTGACCGAGCCGCCGGCGGCCGCGGTGCCGTCGTGCAGGCCGCGCAGGCGCTCCAGCGGGGTGAACCGCCACTCCTCCTCACGGCCGTGCGGGACGGGGAAGTCCGCCACGTCGAAGGAGGGCGGCGCGCTCATGCGCGAGACGACGGTGGACTCGGCGGCGACCGCGATCGACCCGGCGGTGGTGGACCCCAGCGGTGGGGGTCCCCCCGCGCGAGCGGAGCCGGGCGTGGTGGAGTTCTGGGCCTCAGCCATGGCTGTCGTAGTGCTCTCTTTCCTGAGTAAGACGTCTGCCGGTGATGGGGCGGGTCAGCCGACCGCGCCCTCCATCTGCAGCTCGATCAGCCGGTTGAGCTCCAGCGCGTACTCCATCGGCAGTTCCTTGGCGATCGGCTCGACGAAGCCGCGCACGATCATCGCCATCGCCTCGTCCTCGGACAGGCCGCGGCTCATCAGGTAGAAGAGCTGGTCCTCGGAGACCTTGGAGACGGTCGCCTCGTGGCCCATGGACACGTCGTCCTCGCGGACGTCGACGTAGGGGTAGGTGTCCGAGCGGGAGATGGTGTCGACCAGCAGCGCGTCGCACAGCACGTTGGACTTGGACCCGGGAGCGCCCTCGCCGATCTCGATCAGACCGCGGTAGGAGGTACGGCCGCCGCCGCGCGCCACCGACTTGGAGACGATGTTGGAGGACGTGTTCGGGGCCATGTGGACCATCTTGGCGCCGGCGTCCTGGTGCTGGCCCTCGCCCGCGAAGGCGATGGACAGGGTCTCGCCCTTGGCGTGCTCGCCCATCAGGTAGACGGCCGGGTACTTCATCGTCACCTTGGAGCCGATGTTGCCGTCGACCCACTCCATGGTCGCGCCCTCGTAGGCGACGGCGCGCTTGGTGACCAGGTTGTAGACGTTGTTCGACCAGTTCTGGATGGTCGTGTAGCGGCAGCGGGCGTTCTTCTTGACGATGATCTCGACGACCGCGCTGTGCAGGGAGTCCGACTTGTAGATCGGGGCGGTACAGCCCTCGACGTAGTGCACGTAGGCGCCCTCGTCGACGATGATCAGGGTCCGCTCGAACTGGCCCATGTTCTCCGTGTTGATGCGGAAGTAGGCCTGGAGCGGGATCTCCACGTGCACGCCCTTCGGCACGTAGATGAACGAGCCGCCGGACCACACGGCGGTGTTCAGCGCGGCGAACTTGTTGTCACCGGCCGGGATGACGGTCCCGAAGTACTCCTTGAAGAGCTCCGGGTGCTCCTTCAGGGCGGTGTCGGTGTCGAGGAAGATGACGCCCTGCTCCTCCAGGTCCTCGCGGATCTGGTGGTAGACGACCTCCGACTCGTACTGGGCGGCGACACCGGCGACCAGGCGCTGCTTCTCGGCCTCCGGGATGCCCAGCTTGTCGTAGGTGTTCTTGATGTCCTCGGGCAGGTCCTCCCAGGACTCCGCCTGCTTCTCCGTGGAGCGCACGAAGTACTTGATGTTGTCGAAGTCGATGCCCGACAGGTCCGAGCCCCAGTTCGGCATGGGCTTCTTCTCGAAGAGCTTCAGGCCCTTCAGGCGCAGCTTCGTCATCCACTCCGGCTCGGACTTCTTCGCGGAGATGTCCCGGACGACCTCTTCGCTCAGGCCGCGCTTCGCTGCGGCACCGGCCTCGTCGGAGTCGGCCCAGCCGTATTCGTACTTGCCCAGGCCTTCGAGCTCGGGGTGGGCGGTCTCCGTGGGGAGAGTCATGCGGGGTTCCTCCCGGCCGTGCTTGCAGATGCGTTGTGGGAAATCTTGGGGATGAACGTCGTGCAGACGCCGTCGCCGTGGGCGATGGTGGCCAGCCGCTGCACATGGGTCCCGAGCAGTTCGGCGAAGAACTCCGTCTCCGCCTCGCACAGCTGGGGATACTGCTCCGCGACGTGGGCCACCGGGCAGTGGTGCTGGCACAGCTGCTCACCTTGGTGCGGGAGGGGCGCGCTGCGTGCCGTAGCAGCGTACCCGTCCGCGCTCAGGGCCTTGGCCAGGGCTTCGGCCCGCCGGTCGGGGGCGGCGCCCTCGACCGCCTTGCGGTACGCGCTCGCCTGCGCGGCGATCCGGGCGCGCGCGAAGGCGGCGACCGCCTCGCCGCCCTCGCGCTCGGCGATCCAGCGCAGGGCGTCCGCGGCGAGCTTGTCGTAGGACTGGTCGAAGGCGTCACGGCCGCAGTCGGTGAGCGCGAAGACCTTGGCGGGGCGGCCGCGGGTGCGGGCCCCGTAGACCCGCTGTTCGCGCGCCTCCACGACGTCGTCGGCGGCCAGCGCGTCGAGGTGCCGGCGTACGGCGGCCTGGGTCAGGCTCAGCCGCGCGGCGAGTTCGGCGACGGTCGACGGCCCGTGGTCCAGGATGGACCGCGCGACGCGGTTGCGCGTGGAGCGCTCACCGGTCGCGAGTTCCTCCTGCCGGGACTCAGTCGAGGGCTCGCCGTTTTTCACAACGCCATTGTTGCGTAATTCGTGAGGGGCGGGCAAGCCGCCTCCTGCCGGCCGGACGGTGCCCTGCGTCACTTAGGCATACCTAATCCCACCTGCGGAAACGATCTTCGGCCGGCCGGCCGGGCGGACGCGGCCGGCCGGGCGGATCCGATCCCGCACCCGCCCGTCGGGGGCACCGGCGGCGAACCTAGACTCTGGACCCATGCGAAGTGAGCCCGCCCATCCGTCTCCCGGCCACGACCCATCGGGGAGACGCCTCGCGTCGCACCCGCTCATCGAGGTCCGGGCCCTGGTGAAGCGGTACGGCACGAAGACCGCCGTGGACGGTCTCGACCTGGTGGCCCGCGCGGGCGTGACCGCCGTGCTCGGCCCCAACGGAGCGGGCAAGACGACGACGGTCGAGACCTGCGAGGGCTACCGCAGGCCGGACTCCGGCACGGTGCGCGTCCTCGGCCTCGACCCGGTGCGGCAGGCCCGGGAGCTGCACCCGCGGATCGGTGTGATGCTGCAGTCCGGCGGCGTCTACTCGGGCGCGCGGGCGGACGAGATGCTGCGCCACGTCGCCCGGCTGCACGCGCACCCGCTGGACGTGGACGCGCTGATCGAACGGCTCGGACTCGGCTCCTGCGGCCGCACGGCCTACCGGCGCCTGTCCGGCGGGCAGCAGCAGCGGCTGGCGCTGGCGATGGCCGTGGTGGGCCGCCCGGAGCTGGTGTTCCTGGACGAGCCGACCGCCGGCCTGGACCCGCAGGCCCGCCGCGCCACCTGGGACCTGGTGCGCGACCTGCGCGCGGACGGCGTCTCGGTGATCCTCACCACGCACTACATGGACGAGGCCGAGCAGCTCGCCGACGACGTGGCGATCATCGACGCCGGCCGGGTCGTCGCGCAGGGCTCCCCGGAGGAGCTGTGCCGCGGCGGCGCGGAGAACACGCTGCGCTTCACCGGCCGCCCGGGCCTGGACGTCGGCTCCCTGCTGAAGGCGCTGCCCGCGGACTGCTCGGCGGACGAGCTGACGCCGGGCTCGTACCGGGTCGTCGGCAAGGTCGACCCGCAGCTGCTCGCGACCGTGACCTCGTGGTGCGCCCAGCACGGGGTGATGCCGGAGAAGATCTCGGTGGAGCGGCACACCCTCGAAGACGTCTTCCTGGAGCTGACCGGCAAGGAGCTGCGCTCGTGACTGTGGGTACGTACACGCCGATGCCCGGCGCCGCCCCGCTCCCCCGCATGATCGCGGCGCAGGCCGTGCTCGAGACGAAGATGCTGCTGCGCAACGGCGAGCAGCTGCTGCTCACCGTCGTCATCCCCACACTGCTGCTGGTGCTGTTCAGCTCGGTGGACATCGTCGACACCGGTGCGGGCGAGGCCGTCGACTTCCTCACCCCCGGCATCCTCGCGCTGGCGGTGATGTCGACGGCGTTCACCGGCCAGGCGATCGCGACGGGCTTCGAGCGCCGCTACGGCGTCCTGAAGCGGCTGGCCTCCTCGCCGCTGCCGCGCTGGGGCCTGATGACGGCGAAGACGGCGTCGGTGCTGGTCACGGAGATCCTCCAGGTGATCCTGCTGACGGTGATCGCCTTCGCGCTGGGCTGGTCGCCGCACGGCAACCCGGCCGCCGTGCTGCTCCTGCTGGTGCTGGGGACGGCCGCCTTCTCGGGGCTCGGGCTGCTGATGGCGGGCACCCTGAAGGCCGAGGCCACCCTGGGCGCCGCCAACCTGGTGTTCCTGCTGCTGCTGGTGGGCGGCGGGGTGATCGTGCCGCTGGACAAGTTCCCCCCGGGCGCCCAGGACGTGCTCGGCCTGCTGCCCGTCTCCGCGCTGTCGGACGGCCTGCGGGACGTGCTGCAGCACGGGGCCGGCATGCCCTGGGCCGACCTGGGGATCCTGGCCGGGTGGGCGGTCGTGGGCCTCGCGGCCGCGGGGACGTTCTTCCGCTGGGAGTAGGCGCACCGTGGACCCTCGTGAAAGCGTGCACAAGCGGCGGCCTACCATGGGGCGCGTGCCAAACCTCTCCCGCGCCGACGCCCAGGCCGCCGCGCGCAACCCGCTCGCCTTCGTCGCCGAACGCTGGACCCCGGCTCCCCGGACGGTCCAGCGGGCGGCTCTCTCCGCGCTCGTGATGTCGGTGGTCATCGTGGTCACCGGCGGTGCGGTGCGGCTGACCGGTTCCGGGCTCGGCTGCCCGACCTGGCCCAAGTGCACGGCCGACTCGCTCACCACCACCAGTGCGATGGGCCTGCACGGCGCCATCGAGTTCGGCAACCGGCTGCTGACGTACGTGCTGTGCGCGGCGGTCGGCTGGGCGATCGCCGCGGCGCGCGCCGCGAAGCCGTTCCGGCGCAGCCTCACCCGGCTGGGCTGGGCGCAGTTCTGGCTGGTGATGGGCAACGCGGTCCTCGGCGGCATCGTGGTCCTGGTCGGCCTGAACCCGTACACGGTGGCGGCCCACTTCCTGCTCTCCACGGCCCTGATCGCGGTCGCCACGGTGATGTGGCAGCGCACCCGCGAGGGAGACGGCGCGCCCCGGCCGCTGGTCGGCCCGGCCGTGCAGCAGCTGGTGTGGTTCCTGGTCGCCGCGTCGGTCGTGCTGATCGCGGTCGGCACGGTGGTGACCGGGTCCGGTCCGCACGCGGGCGACTCCAGCGAGGTGGAGCGCATGCCGCTGGACTGGGAGACGGTCAGCAAGCTGCACGCCGTGCTGGCCTGGATCGTGGTGACGCTGACGTTCGCCCTGTGGTTCGTCCTGAAGGCGGTCGACGCCCCCAAGGGCCCGCTGGACCGCACCCGCGAGCTGTTCGTCGTACTCCTGCTGCAGGGCGTCATCGGCTACGTCCAGTACTTCACGAAGCTTCCCGAGGTGCTGGTCGCCCTGCACATGCTCGGTTCGTGCCTGATGTGGATCGGCGTCCTCAGGGTCCTGCTGGCCCTGCGCGAACGCCCCGACGTCACGGCCGACCTGCCGGGACCGTCGGCCGAGCTGAAGGCCGGCACCTCCGCGTAACCCTGCCGGCGCCGCGGACCGCCCGTCCCCGGATCAGTCCGGGCCGGACACCCGGTGGGCGTTTCCGGCGGCGAGCAGGCCCGCCACCCGGCCGGCGTCGGCCCGGCACCAGGTGCCCTCGGCCGCCCGGCCGCCCGGCACCCGGGCGTCCGGCACCCGGGCGAGCGACTCCCGGAACAGCCGGGCGGCCACCGCGTGCAGCTCGGGCAGGCCGCTGGCGTCGCCGGAGAAGAGGATCGTTCCGAAGGGCGCGCCGGTTCCAGGACCTCGGCGCGGACGGTCGCGGCGCGGGCGCCGGTGCGGACCAGGGCGGCAGCGTTCAGCCGGTCTCCCCGTCAGACGCTGCCTCGCCGGGCCCGACGGGTGAACCGGGCTCAGTCGCGGTCCGGTTCCCCCGGCATTCTCCGTGCGGCCCTCTCCGCGCGGCCCTCTCCGCGCGGCCCTCTCCGCGCGGTCTTCTCCGCAGGGTCGTTCAGCCGCCGAGCTGGATGCCGGCCATCCTCTTCCACTCGTACTCGCCCGTGCGCACCTTCGCCGCGAACTCGCCGTCGAAGGCCTCGTGGACGGTGACGCCCGCCTTCTCCACCGCCTTCTCGGCGATCCCGTACGTCGGGGCCACCAGGTCGCCCCAGCCGCCGTCCTCGCCGACCAGGACGATCCGGGCGCCGCGCTCGCCGATGTAGGCCACCTGGGCCTCGGCGCCGCCGTGGGCCTTGGAGAAGGCGTCGATCTGCTTGGCGAGCCGGGCTGCCTTCTGCTCGGCCTTCGCGTCAACCTGCTGCGTGTCTGCCATGGCCAGGATGCTACTCACCGGTAGATCGACTGGCGAGGGCAGGGCACTGTGACGTACGTCGGCGTGACGTACGTCAGCGCAGGAAGGGGTCGATCGCCACGGCCACGAACAGCAGCGACACGTACGTGATCGACCAGTGGAACAGGCGCATCTCCTTCAGCTTCGCGCCCGTCACCTCGGCCTTGGCCCGGTTCTGCAGCGCGTGCGCCTCCCAGAGCCACCAGCCGCCCGCGGCGAGGGCCACGGCCGTGTAGAACCAGCCGGTGTAGCCGAGCGGCGTCAGCAGGAGCGAGACGGCCACCATCACCCAGCTGTAGATCACGATCTGCCTGGCCACCACCTTGTTGGAGGCGATGACCGGCAGCATCGGCACGCCCACGCGCGCGTAGTCCTCCTTGACCTTCATGGACAGCGGCCAGTAGTGCGGCGGCGTCCAGAAGAAGATCACCAGGAAGAGGACGACCGGCGCCCAGGAGAGCGAGTCCGTCACGGCCGACCAGCCGATCAGCACCGGCATGCAGCCCGCGATGCCGCCCCACACGATGTTCTGCGCGGTACGCCGCTTGAGCAGCATCGTGTAGACGACGACGTAGAAGAGGAGCGCTCCGAGTGACAGCCAGGCCGACAGCCAGTTGACGGCGAACCCGAACATCAGCGTCGAGACGACGGCCAGCGTGATGCCGAAGGCCAGGCACTCGCGCGGGCTGACCATGCCGGTGACCAGCGGGCGCTGAGAGGTGCGGTCCATCAGCGCGTCGATGTCGCGGTCGATGTACATGTTCAGCGCGTTGGCGCCGCCCGCGGAGAGGTAGCCGCCGACGCAGGTGAGCAGGACCAGCGTCAGGTCCGGAACGCCCTGCTGGGCGAGGAACATCACCGGAACGGTGGTGATGAGCAGGAGCTCGATGATCCGCGGCTTGGTCAGCGCCACGAACGCCTTGACACGGGCCCCGAACGGCCGGCGGCTCGACTTCTGGCTGGCATCGAGCACCACCCCCGCTGGACGGGATTCGACGGCCGTCACGCACACCCCTGACAGAGACATCCCAGCGAGCCCTCACCATGTGAACCACAGGTAAAGGCTCGCGCGTACCACGCCACTGTAGACGTTGCCCAGACCCGGACATCCGCGGGGGTCGGGTCGTGTCCGGCGGCGCGCCCGCACGAGCGGAACCCCGCCGTTTTGAGCGCACGGACGAGCGGCCGCGTATTCAGTTGCCGAACGCGCCACGGCGCGGCTGGGAGACGGAGGCCATGGACTCCCGGCAGTCTGGAGCAACTCGAAAAGACGCACGTACCTACGGGGGTAGGCTCGACAACGGCCGGCGCCCGATGCACCGGCTATCGACATGCGTGACATGTGGAGAGGAGCCCTGACCCAGGGTGAGCACCAAGCCGACCACCACAGACCTCGAGTGGACCGAGTTGGACCAGCGGGCCGTCGACACCGCCCGTGTCCTGGCCGCCGATGCCGTACAGAAGGTCGGCAACGGCCATCCGGGTACGGCGATGAGCCTGGCGCCTGCCGCCTACACCCTCTTCCAGAAGGTGATGCGGCACGACCCGGCCGACCCGGACTGGGTCGCGCGCGACCGCTTCGTGCTGTCCGCGGGCCACTCGTCCCTGACCCTCTACACCCAGCTGTTCCTGGCCGGCTTCGGTCTGGAGCTGGACGACCTGAAGTCGTTCCGCACCTGGGGCTCGAAGACCCCGGGTCACCCGGAGTACGGGCACACCAAGGGTGTGGAGACGACGACCGGCCCGCTGGGCCAGGGCGTCGCCAACGCGGTGGGCATGGCGATGGCCGCCCGCTACGAGCGCGGCCTGTTCGACCCGGAGACCCCGCAGGGCGAGTCCCCCTTCGACCACTACGTCTACTGCATCGCCGGCGACGGCTGCCTGCAGGAGGGCATCTCCGCGGAGGCGTCCTCGCTGGCCGGCCACCAGAAGCTCGGCAACCTGATCCTGCTGTGGGACGACAACCACATCTCGATCGAGGGCGACACCGAGACGGCCGTCTCCGAGGACACCGTCAAGCGGTACGAGTCGTACGGCTGGCACGTGCAGCGCGTCGAGCCGCAGGAGAACGGCGACCTCGACCCGGCCGCCATTCACGCCGCGATCCAGCAGGCCAAGGCGGTCACGGACCGGCCGTCCTTCATCGCGATGCGCTCGATCATCGCCTGGCCGGCCCCGAACGCCCAGAACACCGAGGCCGCGCACGGCTCGGCGCTCGGCGAGGACGAGGTCGCCGCCACCAAGCGGGTCCTCGGCTTCGACCCGGAGCAGAGCTTCGAGGTCTCCGACGAGGTCCTCAAGCACACCCGCCAGGCCCTGGAGCGGGGCCGTGCGGCGAAGGCCGAGTGGGAGAAGTCGTTCCAGCTGTGGCGTGAGCACAACCCCGAGCGCGCCGCCGAGTTCGACCGCGTCCAGGCGGGCGAGCTGCCCGCGGGCTGGGAGGAGAAGCTCCCGGTCTTCGAGACGGGCAAGGGCGTCGCCACGCGTGCCGCGTCCGGCAAGGTGCTGCAGGCGCTGGGCGCGGTGATCCCCGAGCTGTGGGGCGGCTCCGCCGACCTGGCCGGCTCCAACAACACCACCATCGACAAGACGTCGTCGTTCCTGCCGGCGGACAACCCGCTGCCGGAGGCCGACCCGTACGGCCGCACGATCCACTTCGGCATCCGCGAGCACGCCATGGCCGCGGAGATGAACGGCATCGCGCTGCACGGCAACACGCGGATCTACGGCGGCACCTTCCTCGTCTTCTCCGACTACATGCGCAACGCGGTGCGGCTGTCGGCGCTGATGCACCTGCCGGTGACGTACGTGTGGACGCACGACTCCATCGGCCTCGGCGAGGACGGCCCCACCCACCAGCCCGTCGAGCACCTGGCGTCGCTGCGCGCGATCCCCGGCCTGAACGTGGTCCGCCCGGCGGACGCCAACGAGACCGCCATCGCCTGGCGCGAGATCCTCAAGCGCCACACCAAGGAGTTCGGCAAGGGCGCCCCGCACGGCCTCGCGCTGACCCGCCAGGGCGTGCCGACGTACGAGCCGAACGAGAACGCGGCCCGCGGCGGCTACGTGATGTTCGAGGCCGACGGGGGCGAGCCGCAGGTCATCCTGATCGCCACCGGTTCCGAGGTGCACGTCGCCGTCGAGGCGCGCGAGCGGCTGCAGGCCGACGGGGTGCCGACGCGGGTCGTTTCCATGCCGTCCGTGGAGTGGTTCGAGGAGCAGGACCAGGGGTACCGGGACAGCGTTCTGCCGCCGCACGTGAAGGCGCGTGTCGCGGTGGAGGCGGGCATCGGCCTCACCTGGCACAAGTACGTCGGGGATGCCGGTCGCATCGTTTCCCTGGAGCACTTCGGTGCTTCCGCCGACGGCAAGGTCCTCTTCCGCGAGTTCGGCTTCACCGCCGAGAACGTGACTGCCCAGGCGCGGGAATCCCTCGCCGCCGCCCAGCGCTGACGCCCACATACGACACGTAGGAGATGTATTCCATGACAGACGCACTCAAGCGCCTCTCCGAGGAAGGCGTGGCGATCTGGCTGGACGACCTGTCGCGCAAGCGGATCACGTCCGGCAACCTCGCCGAGTTGATCGACCAGCAGCACGTCGTGGGCGTCACCACCAATCCGACGATCTTCCAGAAGGCGATCTCCGAGGGCGACGGCTACGACCAGCAGCTGTCGGACCTCGCCGCCCGCAAGGTCACCGTCGAAGAGGCCATCCGCATGATCACCACGGCGGACGTCCGGGACGCCGCCGACATCCTGCGGCCGGTCTTCGACGCCACCGACGGCCAGGACGGCCGGGTCTCCATCGAGGTCGACCCGCGCCTGGCGCACGACACCAGGGCGACCATCGCCGAGGCCAAGCAGCTGGCCTGGCTGGTGGACCGGCCCAACACCCTCATCAAGATCCCGGCCACCGAGGCGGGCCTGCCGGCGATCACCGAGGTCATCGGCCTCGGCATCAGCGTCAACGTCACGCTGATCTTCTCGCTGGAGCGGTACCGCAAGGTCATGGACGCCTACCTGGCGGGCCTGGAGAAGGCCAGGGAGCGCGGCCTGGACCTGTCGAAGATCCGGTCCGTGGCGTCCTTCTTCGTCTCCCGCGTGGACACCGAGATCGACAAGCGGCTCGACGCCCTGGGCACCGACGAGGCCAAGGCGCTGCGCGGCCGGGCGGCCCTCGCCAACGCGCGGCTGGCCTACCAGGCGTACGAGGAGGTCTTCGCCTCCGACCGCTGGCAGCCGCTGGAGAACGCGGGCGCCCACAAGCAGCGTCCGCTGTGGGCGTCGACGGGCGTGAAGGACCCGGCGTACAAGGACACCCTGTACGTCGTCGACCTGGTGGCGCCGAACACGGTGAACACCATGCCGGAGGCCACGCTGCTGGCCACCGAGGACCACGGCGAGATCACCGGCGACACCGTCGCCGGCACCTACGAGCAGGCCCGCGCCGACCTCGACGCGGTGGAGAAGCTCGGCATCTCGTACGACGACGTGGTCCAGGTCCTGGAGGACGAGGGCGTCGAGAAGTTCGAGGCGTCCTGGAACGACCTGCTCAAGTCCACCGAGGCGGAGCTGGAGCGCCTCGCCCCCGCGGAGGGCTGAGATCTTGACACCTGTACACGGAGCGAACCCGCTTCGTGACCCCGCAGACCGACGGCTCCCGCGCATCGCGGGGCCGTCGGGTCTGGTCATCTTCGGCGTCACGGGCGATCTGTCGCGGAAGAAGCTCATGCCCGCCGTGTACGACCTCGCCAACCGGGGTCTGCTGCCGCCCGGCTTCTCGCTGGTCGGCTTCGCGCGCCGGGAGTGGCAGCACGAGGACTTCGCGCAGGAGGTCCACGACGCCGTCAAGGAGCACGCGCGGACGCCGTTCCGCGAGGAGGTCTGGCAGCAGCTCATCCAGGGGATGCGCTTCGTCCAGGGCACCTTCGACGACGACGACGCGTTCGAGCGGCTGCGCGCCACCATCGACGAGCTCGACAAGGCGCAGGGCACGGGCGGCAACTTCGCGTTCTACCTGTCGGTGCCGCCGCGGTCGTTCCCGGTGGTCATCCAGCAGCTGAAGAAGCACGGCCTGGCCGACCAGGAGAACGGTTCGTGGCGGCGGGCGGTCATCGAGAAGCCCTTCGGCCACGACCTGGAGTCCGCCAAGGAGCTCAACCAGGTCGTGCACGAGGTCTTCGCGCCCGACCAGGTGTTCCGCATCGACCACTACCTGGGCAAGGAGACCGTCCAGAACATCCTGGCGCTGCGCTTCGCCAACACCATGTTCGAGCCGATCTGGAACCGGTCCTTCGTCGACCACGTGCAGATCACCATGGCCGAGGACATCGGCATCGGCGGCCGGGCCGGCTACTACGACGGCATCGGCGCGGCCCGTGACGTCATCCAGAACCACCTGCTGCAGCTGATGGCGCTGACGGCCATGGAGGAACCCGCCTCCTTCGACGCGGACGCGCTGGCCGCGGAGAAGACCAAGGTGCTCGGTGCGGTGCGGCTGCCGAAGGACCTGGGCCGCGACACCGTGCGCGGGCAGTACGCGGCCGGCTGGCAGGGTGGTGAGAAGGCGGTCGGATACCTCCAGGAGGAGGGCATCGACCCGCAGTCGAAGACCGACACCTACGCGGCCCTGCGGCTGAACATCGACAACCGCCGCTGGGCGGGCGTCCCCTTCTATCTGCGCACCGGCAAGCGGCTGGGCCGCCGGGTCACCGAGATCGCGGTGGTCTTCCAGCGGGCGCCGCACTCCCCGTTCGACACCACGGCGACGGAGGAGCTGGGCCAGAACGCGATCGTCATCCGGGTCCAGCCGGACGAGGGCGTCACCGTCCGCTTCGGCTCGAAGGTGCCGGGCACGTCGATGGAGATCCGGGACGTGTCGATGGACTTCGCCTACGGCGAGTCGTTCACCGAGTCGAGCCCGGAGGCGTACGAGCGGCTGATCCTGGACGTGCTGCTGGGCGACTCGAACCTCTTCCCGCGCACCGAGGAGGTCGAGCTGTCCTGGAAGATCCTCGACCCGATCGAGCGGTACTGGGACACGCACGGCAAGCCGGCCCAGTACCCGTCGGGGACGTGGGGGCCCGTCGAGGCGGACGAAATGCTCGCACGAGAGGGACGGAGCTGGCGCCGGCCATGAAGACAGACCTCACGGACACCACGGCCAGCAAGATCAACAAGGCGCTGGTGCAGGGCCGCCGGGCCATCGGCACACCCGCCGTCGGCATGGTGCTCACGCTGGTCATCGTCACGGACGAGGAGAACGCCTACGACGCCCTGAAGGCGGCCGGCGACGCCTCGCACGAGCACCCCTCGCGCACCCTGGTGGTCATCAAGCGCGTCTCGCGCACGCCCCGCGACCGCACGTCGTCCCGGCTGGACGCCGAGGTGCGGGTGGGCGCGGACGCGGGCACCGGCGAGACGGTCATCCTGCGGCTGTACGGCGAGGTCGTCGACCACGCCCAGTCGGTGGTGCTGCCGCTGCTGCTGCCGGATGCCCCGGTGGTGGTGTGGTGGCCGGTGAACGCGCCGCTCGACCCGGCGAGCGACCCGCTGGGCGCGCTGGCCCAGCGCCGGGTGACGGACACCTACGCCGCGGAGCAGCCGGTGCGCGAGCTGGCCGCCCGCGCCGACACCTACACCCCCGGCGACACGGACCTGTCGTGGACCCGCATCACGCCGTGGCGTTCGATGCTGGCGGCGGCCCTGGACCAGGTCACCTGCGAGGTGAAGGCGGTCGAGGTGGAGGGCGAGGAGTTCAACCCGAGCTGCGAGCTGCTGGCGATGTGGCTCGCGGACCGGCTGGACGTCCCGGTCCGGCGCTCGCTGTCGAGCGGGCCGGGGCTGACGGCGGTCCGCATGTCCACCGACTGCGGTCCGATCGTCCTGGACCGTGCCGACGGCTCGCTCGCGACGCTGTCCATACAGGGCCAGCCCGACCGTGCGGTGGCGCTGAAGCGCCGCGACACGGCCGAGCTGATCGCGGAGGAGCTGCGCCGGCTCGACCCGGACGACACCTACGCGTCGGCGCTGCGATACGGGGTGGAGCGGCTGAACGCGGTGGCGGCCGCGACGGCGGCGTTCGCCCCTGGAGCGCCGGTCACGGATGCCGGGCGCTCCGACGCCGGGGACGCCAAGGACGCCGAGGGCGCCAAGGACGCCGGGGACCCGGCCGCCGCCGGCTCCGGTGCCGGCCGGCCGGCCAAAGGAGAACCGGTCGCCGTCGAGCCCCCCGTCGAGGACGCCGCGAAAGGTCCCGCGCAGGAAGCGGCGGCGCAGGCACCGGTGACCAGGGCGGCGGTGAAGTGAGCGCCCCGCAGCTGGTCGTGCACCGCGACAAGGAACTGATGGCGCAGGCCGCCGCGGCCCGCCTGGTCACGAAGATCGTCGACGCGCAGGCCTCCCGGGGCTACGCGTCCGTGGTCCTGACCGGCGGCCGCAACGGCAACGGACTGCTGGCCGCCCTGGCGGCCGAGCCCGCCCGGGACGCCGTCGACTGGAGCCGGCTGGACCTGTGGTGGGGGGACGAGCGCTTCCTGCCGGAGGGCGATCCGGAGCGCAACGTCACGCAGGCCCGCGAGGCCCTGCTGGACGCGGTGCCGCTGGACCCGAAGCGGGTGCACGCCATGCCGGCCTCGGACGGCCCGTACGGCACCGACGTGGACGCCGCCGCGGCCGCGTACGCCGAGGAGCTGGCCCGGGCGGCGGGCCCCGAGAACCACGCGCCGGTGCCCGCCTTCGACGTACTGATGCTGGGCGTCGGCCCGGACACGCACGTGGCCTCGCTGTTCCCCGAACTGCCCGCGGTACGGGAGACGGAGCGCACGGTGGTCGGCGTCCACGGCGCGCCGAAGCCGCCGCCGACCCGGGTGACGCTGACGCTCCCGGCGATCCGGTCCGCCCGCGAGGTGTGGCTGCTCGCGGCGGGCGAGGACAAGGCGGAGGCCGCGGCGATCGCCCTGTCCGGCGCGGGCGAGATCCAGGCCCCGGCGGCGGGCGCCCGCGGCCGTGCCCGCACCCTGTGGCTGCTGGACGCCGCGGCGGCCTCCCAGCTGCCGCGGTCGCTGTACCCGCCGGCGCTGGCCTGAGCGCGGACGTACCAGCGGACACGGACGTACCCGGACGGGGTGCGGTGAGGACGTCCTCGCCGCACCCCGTCTCATTTCACCGACCCGGCCATCACGCCCTGCACGAAGTGCCGCTGGAAGGCGAAGAACACCACCACCGGGACCACCAGGGACACGAACGCGCCTGGCGCCAGGACGTCGATGTTGCTGCCGAACTGCCGTATCTGGGACTGGAGTTCCACGGTCAGCGGCTGCGAGGAGCTGTCCGCGAACAACAGCGCCACCAGCATGTCGTTCCACACCCACAGGAACTGGAAGATGGCCAGGCTCGCGAGTGCCGGCCGGCCCACGGGCAGCACCAGACGGGTGAAGATGCGCCATTCGCCGCCGCCGTCCATCCGAGCCGCCTCCAGCATCTCCCTCGGCATCTCGGCGAAGTAGTTGCGCAGCAGGAACACCGCGAACGGCAGCCCGTAGGCCACGTGGAAGAGGACGACTCCCGGGATCGTGCCGAACAGGCCCAGCTCGCCGAAGAGTTTGGCGACCGGCAGCAGTCCGATCTGCACCGGCACCACCAACAGGGCCACCACCAGCAGGAAGAGCGGATCCCGCAGCGGGAAGTCCAGCCAGGCGAAGGCGTATCCGGCGAGGGCCGCGATGCCGACGACGAGCACCGTCGTCGGTACCGAGATCAGCACGGTGTTCCAGAACGCCTGGGTGATCCCCGCGTTCTTCAGCAGCGCCGTGTAGTTGTCGAAGGACAGCTCACCGGGACTCGCCAGGGCCGTCCACCAGCCGCCCTTCGCGGTGTCCCGGGCCGAGCGCAGGGAGGAGAGGAAAAGGCCGGCCAGCGGGGTCAGCCAGACCAGGCCGATCAGCACCAGGAAGGCCTGCACGAGACCGTTGCTCACAGAGCGCCGCAGGGCGTTCATCGCTGGCTCCTTCGGAAGCGGCGGACGTTGAAGACCATGGCGGGGATCACCAGGAGCAGCAGCAGGACGCCCAGCGCGCTGCCGAGCCCCTGGTCGTTGCCGCCGCCGAAGGACACCAGCCACATCTGGGTGGCGAGCACGGTCGCGTCCTCCTGCACCGGCCCGGGCGCGATGACGTAGACGAGGTCGAAGACCTTCAGCACGTTGATGACGAGGGTCACGAAGACGACCGTCAGCACGGGCGCCAGCAGCGGCACCGTGATGCGCCAGAAGATCTGCCACTCGTTCGCGCCGTCCATCCGGGCCGCCTCCAGCGCGTCCCTCGGCAGCGTCGCGAGGCCCGCGCCGATCAGCACCATCGCGAACCCGGTCCAGATCCACAGGTACGCTCCGATGATCGCCGGTGTGACGAGCGCCGGGCCGAGCCAGGAGACTCCGTCGTAGGGTGGCGCGAAGTTGGCGGCGGGCAGCCGCACGGCGTACGGGCCCCCGTCCAGGCCCGCGAAGCGGAAGGATCCGTCGGAGGCGGTGGTCGTCGACGCGACCGTCCTGCCGTCGCGCACCGCGTCGACCCGCATCCCCGGCAGCCCGCTCTCGCGCCGGTCGACCTTGCCCTGTTCCCCTCCCCCGCCGGGCGTGAAGTCCAGGTAGACGACCCCGCGCACGTCGCCGGGTGCTGCCTCGCGCCCGGCCGCCGGGTACGCGGGCCGCGCCCCGCCGGGGACGTCGTCGGGGCGCACCCCGACGAGGCCGAGCGCCACCGTGTCCCCCGGCGAGACGCTCGCGCTCGTCCGGTAGGAGCCGTCCGCCTCCTTCGTCAGCCCCTGGCCGTCACGCGCCCGCGCCGTCGGGTAGGACGACGTGCCGGTGAAGGCGTCGTGCACGGAGACCACGGCCGCGTTCAGCACTCCCTTGTCCGGGTCCTCGTCGTAGGCGAGGCGGAAGATGATGCCGGCGGCGAGGAAGGACACGGCCATCGGCATGAACAGCAGCAGCTTGAAGGCGGTGGCCCAGCGGACCTTCTCCACCAGCACCGCGAGGATCAGGCCGAGGCCGGTCAGCAGGGCCGGGGCCACGACGACCCAGACGGCCGTGTTCCGTACGGCTTTGAGGGTCGCCGGGTCGCGGAACATCTCGGTGTAGTTCTCGCCGCCGACGAAGCGGGTGCCGGAGGCGTCGAAGAAGCTGCGGCCGACCGAGAACAGCACGGGGTAGACGACGAGCGCGCCCAGCAGGAGCAGCGCCGGGAAGGCGAACAGCAGGGCGACGGCGCGGGCCCGCCGCCGTGCGCGCCGGACGCGCTCGGCGCGGGCGGCGGGCGGCCGCGGACTCGCGGTCTCTTTCACCAGGGTCGCGGTCATGGCGGGTCAGTCCCGGTAGGCCTTGGCCGCCGCGGCTTCCAGCTTCGCCGCGGTCCCCTTCGGGTCCGACGGGTCGCGCAGGAAGTCCTGCAGCAGCTTCCACTCGCCGGCGCCCTTGGTGCCGCCGAAGGCGGCGGGCGCCTGGTCGGACATGTCGAAGCGGACCGAGTCACCGGCCGCGACCAGGGACTTGGCGGTGGCGCGCGTGACGTCGTCGCCGTACTCGGCGAGGTCGAGCTTCCGGTTCGGGGAGAGGAAGCCGCCCGCCTTCGCCCACACGGCCGCGGCCTCGGGGGTGGCCAGGTACTCCAGGAGCTTCATGCCGGCGTCGGCGTTCTTGCCGTCCTTCAGGACGACGGCCGCGTCGCCGCCGCTGACCACCGGGGCCTTGCCGCCGCCGACGGCCGGGAAGGGGAAGAAGTCGGCGTCCTCGCCGATCGCCTTGCCGAACTGGTCCTTGGCCACGCCGGCGACGAAGTCGCCCTCGTAGACCATGCCGGCGTCGGGCTCGGGGCCGAAGACCTTCTCCACCGAGCCGGGGAAGTCGGTGTTGAGGGCCTCCTTCTGCCCGCCCGCCACCAGCTGCTTGTCCTTGAACAGCTTGCCGAGCGTACCGAGCGCCTCGACGACCGAGGGGTCGGTCCACTTCAGCTCGTGCGCGGCGAGGGCGTCGTACTTCTCCGGTCCGGCCTGGGAGAGGTAGACGTTCTCGAACCAGTCGGTGAGGGTCCAGCCGTCCTGCCCGGCGACCGAGAAGGCGGCGAGACCCGAGTCGGAGACGGTGTGCCCGGCCTTGAGCATCCCTTCGAAGGTGGTCGGCGGCTCGACGCCGGCCTGGGCGAGGGCGTCGGGGCTGTACCAGACCGTCGACTTGTGGGCGGCCTTGAAGTACAGGCCGTACAGGCGGCCGTCGACGCTGCCGTACTTCTTCCAGATCGGGGCGTAGCCCGCGTCGACCGCCTTCTCGGTGGTGGCGGACAGGGGCCTGAGCCAGCCCTTCTTCGCGAACTGCTGGACCACGCCGACCTGCGGGACCATCACCACGTCCGGGGCGTTGCCGCCCTCGATCTTGCTGCCGACGACGGTGGAGACGTTGTCCCCGGTGGACACGAACTGGGTGTTGGCGCCGGTCTTCTCGCTGAACGCGTCCAGCACCTTCTGGAAGTTCTTCTGCTCGTTGCCGGACCAGACGCCGGCCACGGTGACCGTCTGGCCGCTGAGCGCCTTGTCCCCGCCGCCCGCCGAGACCGGTCCGCCGCCTCCGCAGGCGGTCGCGCCGAGCGCCAGGGCGAGGGCGGTGCAGCTGGTGAGCAGGGTGGTACGTCGTCGCATCGTCATCGATGTTCCTTCGTGGGTGGAGTGGTGACGGTGGGTCAGAGGTCGCCGAGCCACCAGGCCGCTGTCGAGCCGGACAGCACGCCGGCCGGACAGGGGCTGCTGGACAGCAGGGGGGTGCCGGGGACCGGCGCCGGGGTGGGCGCGGTGCCGAAGTTGACGGCGCAGACGAGGCCGTCGCCGCGGCCGAAGGCGAGGACGCCGGGCGGGCTGTCCAGCCAGCGCAGCGTGCCCTCGCCCAACTGCGGCAGCCGTGAACGCAGGTGGAGGCCGTCGCGGTACAGGTGCCAGAAGGAGCGGGTGTCGGCGAGGGCGCGGTCGGTGGCGTACTCGGCGAAGTACTCCGGCTGCGGCAGCCAGGGCCGTGCGCCCTCGGCGCCGGAGGTGAAGCCGAACGGCGATGCCTGCCCGGACCACGGCAGCGGCACCCGGCAGCCGTCGCGTACCCGGGCGCGGCTGCCGGTGCGACGGAAGATCGGGTCGGTGAGCACGTCGTCCGGCAGGTCGACGACCTCCGGCAGGCCCAGCTCCTCGCCCTGGTAGACGTACGCGGCGCCGGGCAGCGCCAGCATCAGCAGCGCGGCGGCGCGGGCGCGGGCGGCGCCGAGGCCGCTGCCCTGCGGGGTGGGTTCGCCGTAGCGGGTGACGGTGCGGACCTGGTCGTGGTTGTTGAGGACCCAGGTGACCGTGGAGCCGGTGCCGGCGATGTCCTGCATGGCCTCGGCGATGACCTTGCGGAAGGCGTCGGCGTCCCAGGGGGCGCTGAGCAGGTCGAAGAAGAAGGCCTGGTGGAGCTCGTCCGGGCGGACGTACCGCGCGTGTTCGCGCGCGGTCGGCACGGAGACCTCGCCGACCAGCAGCCGCTCGCTGCCGTCCCGTGCCGTGTACTCCTCGCACAGTGACCGCCAGCGGCGCCACACGCCGTGCACCTCGGGCTGGTTCCAGGCGAGCGGGTTGACCGAGTCGCGGGTGCGGGCGTCGGCCTCGGGGTCGGGGGAGTCGGGCAGCTCGGGGTGCTTGAAGAGGCCGGCGGCCACGTCGATGCGGAAGCCGTCGACGCCCCGGTCCAGCCAGAACCGCAGAACGCGGTCGAACTCGGCGGGGACGTGGGGGTGGCGCCAGTTCCAGTCGGGCTGCTCGGGCGTGAACATGTGCAGGTACCACTGCCCGGGGCGGCCGTCCGCCTCGGTCACCCGGGTCCAGGCCGGGCCGCCGAACATGGCGTGCCAGTTGTTGGGCGGCTCGGCGCCGTCCGAGCCGCGGCCGTCGGCGAAGTGGAACCGTGCGCGGGCCTGGCTGCCGGGCGGCGAGGCGAGCGCCTCGCGGAACCAGGGGTGCTCGCTGGAGCAGTGGTTGGGGACGATGTCCAGCAGCACCTTGACGCCGAGCCGCCGGGCGGCCGCCATCAGCCGGTCGAACTCGGCGAGGTCGCCGTAGACCGGGTCGACGTCGCAGTAGTCGGCCACGTCGTAGCCGTGGTCGTGCTGCGGGGAGGGATAGAAGGGGCTCAGCCAGATCCCGTCGACACCGAGCTTCTTCAGGTACGGCAGTCCGGCCCGGACGCCGGCCAGGTCGCCGACGCCGTCGCCGGTGCTGTCCAGGAAGCTGCGGACGTACACCTGGTAGATCACTGCGTCACGCCACCAGCGATGCCTGTTCAACCCATTGGCCTGTCTCTGCGGGGGTAGTCGTTATGCATGCATGTTAGGTAGCGATGTCGCAGGGATGTCAACGAGCAGTCGTAAACTACCGAAGAAGTCGCCCCGAATATGCTGATAAATCAGACCAGAAAGGCCACAAGAAAGACGCGTTCGATACCTAACAAGTAACTAGCGACTCGGGATGGCGGCGAGTTCGCGCGCCAGCCGTCGCACCGCGGCCTGGGGCGTCATGTGCCCGGTCATCGCGTCGTGCACGACGGCCTGGACCACCAGGCTCACCTGGTCGTAGCGCGGGCTCTTGGGACGGGACCTGGCGGCGAGCACGCTCTCCCGCAGGGTCGGCAGGTACGGGAACCGCCGCACCAGTCCGGGGTCCTCGTACAGCGCGGCGCGCACTGGCGGCAGGGCGCCGCGGGTGAGGACCTGGCGCTGGACGGGCTCGCTGGTGAGGTACGCGATCAGCCGGGCGGCCGAGTCGGGATGGCGGGCATGCGTGCTGACGGCGAGGTTGGAGCCGCCGAGGACGCCTGCCCCCGGCCCGTCCGGCCCGGGCAGCGGCACGGCGCCGACCTTCCCGGCGACCCGCGAGCCCGCGGCCGACGCGACGACGTACGCGTAGGGCCAGTTGCGCAGGAAGAGCAGCCGGCCGTCCTGGAACGCCTGCTTGGACTCCTCCTCCTTGTACGTCAGCGCCTCTTTCGGTATCCAGCCCTCGCGGACACCGCGGGCCAGGAACCCGATCCCCTCGCGGGCCGCCGCCGAGTCCACCGTGACGCGTGCGCCCTCGTCGCCGAGGATGGTGCCGCCCGCCGAGTAGACGGCCTCGGCCGCGTTGACGGTGAGCCCCTCGTAGGGCAGGAACTGGCCCGCGTATCCGTCGAGGCCGTGCCGCGGCGCGATGGTCTTCGCGTCGTGCTCCAGCTCGGCCCAGGTGCGCGGCGGCGGGACGCCCTCCGCGGCGAGGACGTCCTTGCGGTACAGCAGCAGGCCGGCGTTGGTGACGTACGGGACGGCGTACAGCTGCCCGTGGTAGGTCGCCGTGTCCTCGACCGGCCGCAGGAAGGTCTTCAGCGGGAAGCGGTCGCGCGGCAGCGGGCGGATCCAGCCGGCGGCCGCGAACTCCGAGGTCCAGTTGACGTCGATGTTGAGGACGTCGAACCGGCTGCGGCCGCCGCCGCGCAGGTCGGTGGCCATCTGCGCGTGCGTCTCGTCGGCGGAGTCCGGAAGCTCGACGAGCGTGACCTTCTCGCCGGGGTGGGTGCGGTTCCAGCCCTCCAGCAGGGGGCCGAGATACCCGGTGAGGTCCCCGGCGGTGGCGAACGTCAGGGGCCCGCGGCCCGCGCTCTCCTCGCCGGCCCGCGCGCCCGCGGCGACGTAACCGGCCACGACCACGACGAGAACGAGGAGTCCCCTACCCGCGGCACGCGCCCACCGCATAGGTTCCTCCTTGCACACCCGGCTCCGGCCGCCCTCGCCCGCAGTCAGAGGCCATGTATACCTGTTAGGTATGCGCGATACTAGAGCCTGGCCCACATTCACCAGGACGGGAGGACAGCACACGTGCGCCTGCACCTCCTGGCACTCCTGGCGCGTGGTCCGGCCCATGGTTACGAGCTCAAGCAGGACCTTGAGCAGATGCTGGGCTCCGCGTACCCTCAGCCGAACGTCGGCCAGATCTACGTCACCCTCGGCCGCCTCGAGAAGCAGGGACTGATCGAGGGCGAGGACGTCGAGCAGTCGAGTCGGCCCAACAAGAAGGTCTACCACCTCACCGACACCGGGCGGGAAGCGCTGCGCGCCTGGTTCGAGGAGCCCGAGGACGAGCCGCGGGTGCGGGACGAGTTCTTCATGAAGCTGGCGCTCGCCCCGCGGACCGGACTCGCCGATCAGGTCGCCCTGATCAACAAGCAGCGGCGCCAGTACCTGAACACCATGCGCCGGCTGTCGAAACTGGCCGCCGCGGAAGACCGGGACAACCGCATCGCCCACCTGCTGATCGAGGGCGCGATGCTGCACCTGCAGGCCGACCTCGACTGGCTGGAGCGGTGCCAGGAGGAGCTGGAGGAGCTGGAATGAACGACGGTCCCGCTCCCGTGCTGCGCGCCGAGGGCCTGGTGAAGACGCATCACGGCGAGGGCGCGCCCGCGCACGCGGTGCGCGGGGTCGACCTGTGCGTGCGCCGGGGCGAGTTCGTCGCGGTCACCGGGCCGTCCGGTGCGGGCAAGTCCACGCTGCTGCACCTGCTCGGCGGACTGCAGCGCCCGGACAGCGGCAGCATCTGGCTGGACGGCGAGTGCACGGACGCCTACAGCGAGGCGCGCTGGGCCGTGGAGCGCCGAAGGCGCATCGGGATCGTCTTCCAGTTCTTCAACCTGGTCTCCGGCCTGTCGGTCGCCGACAACGTGGAACTGCCGGCCCTGCTGGCCGGCGTCCCGCCGAAGCAGGCACGCGCCGCGCGGGAGGAACTGCTGGCCGAACTGGGACTCGCCGGCAAGGAGCGCAGCATGCCGGGCGAGCTGTCCGGCGGCGAGCAGCAGCGGGTCGCGCTGGCCCGGGCGCTCGTCAACCGTCCGCCGCTGCTGCTCGCCGACGAGCCCGCCGGCAGCCTGGACAGCAAGGGCACCCGCGAGGTGATGCGGCTGCTGTCCCGCTTCCACCAGCGCGGCCAGACGATCGTGCTGGTCACCCACGACGCCCGGCTGGCGAGCGCCGCGGACCGCGTGATCAGTTTCTTCGACGGGCGGATAGCCGACGACGCCGAACTGGACGGGACACCCGCCCGCGGCACCGGCATCTCCGGCGTGCTGGAGCTCAGGGACTGACATGCGGGCCGACGACGACCGGCAAGGGGGCTGAGACCGCGTGCGAGCCACACTGCGCTGGGCGCACTCCGATCTGCGCACGCACCGCGGCGAGGCGCTGTTCCTCGTCCTCGCCACCGCCGGGATCGTGACGTCCCTGCTGCTGGCCACGGCCCTGTTCGGGTACGCCACCAACCCCTGGCAGCGCGTCTTCACGCAGGCGCGCGGCGCGCACGTGTGGATCCACACCGACAAGTCCGCCGCGCTGCGCGAACTGGCCCGCCTGGACGGCGTCGAGTCCGTCGCCGGCCCGTACACCACCGAGTCCGCCACCCTCGCCTCGCGCGGCGCCCGCGCCTCCGTCGAACTGCGCGCCACCCCGGCACGCCCCGCCGTCGGGCGCCCCCTGCTCGTCTCCGGCCGCTGGCTGCGGCCCGCCCAGCCCGACGGCGTGGTCCTGGAGACCCGCCTCGCCCGTGCCCTGCTGGCCGGCCCCGGGGACACCCTCACCCTGCCCGGCACCGCGCGGACGCTGACCGTGCTGGGGGTGGCCGACAGCGCCGAGCCGCGCTACCGGCCGGGTGAGCAGCCCGGCCTCGTCTGGGCGCCGCCCTCCGCCGTACGCGCCCCGACCGGCCAGGTCATCGGGCTGCGCCTGACCGACCCCGGCGACACGGACTACGCCGTCCAGCGCGCCGTCACCGTCCTCGGCGCCGGCGCCATCGGCGAGGTGTCCACCTGGCAGCAGGCACGCGCCGAGGCGCAGGGCGACAGCCGGCTGCTGGGACAGGTGCTGGCGCTGTTCGGTCTGGGCGCGCTGGTCGCCGCCGGGCTCGCCGTGCACGGGGCGATCGCCACCCGCATCCACGGCCACCTGCGGGACATCTCGGTGCTCAAGGCGATCGGCTTCACTCCGGGCCAGGTGGTCCGTGTCTTCCTGCTCCAGCACGTCGCCTACGCCCTCCTCGGCGCGGCGGCCGCGGCCACCCTCACCCAGGCGCTGGGCAGCCGTGTCCCGGGGCGGCTCGGGGACGCGGTGGGCGTGTGGCAGGGGCTGCCGGGGCACACCGCCCTGCTGTTCGCGGTGCCGGCGGGGGCGGTGCTGTTCATCGGCGCGACCACCGGGCTCGCGGCGTGGCGGGCGGGGCGGGTGCCGCCGGTCCCGGTGCCCCGGCCCGCCGCGGCGGGCGGACGGCTGTCGGGCCCGGCCCGCCGGGCGCTCGGGCTGCGGCTGCCGCCGGCGCTGGTCCTGGGCTGGCACAAGGCGTTCACGCGCCGTCCGCGCTCGCTGGCGACGGTGGCCCGCCTCGCGCTGCCGCTGCTGCTGATCGTGGTGGCGATGAGCGCGTGGACCACGATCGACCGCATCCACGGCAGCCCGGAGCGGATCGGCCTCGCCGCCGCGCTCACCGTCCACGCGGACGCGGGGCTCCGGGACCGGGACGCCCGCGCCCTGCTGGACCGCGATCCACAGGTCGCCGCCGCCTACCCGGGCGTGGAGGTGGCCGCCCTGGTCCCGGGCCAGACCGCGACGATCGCCCTGCGCGGCCTCGGCACCCGCCGGGAGCCGTACCCGTTCGCCCTGGCCGAGGGCCGCGCCGCGCGCGGCGACGACGAGGCGGTGGCCGGGCAGGGGCTGCTCGACCTGCTGGACGTCCACGTCGGCGACTGGGTGCGGATGACCGTGGGCGACCGGCCGCAGATCCTGCACATCGTCGGCCGCAGCATCGAACCGGAGAACGCCGGCCGGGTCATCTCCACCTCGCTCGACACCCTCCGCGAGAACGACCCCCGTCTCGCCCCCTCCCTGTACCAGGTACGGCTGCGCCCCGGCGCCGACCCGCGCGAGGTCGCCGGCCGCCTCACCGCCGCCGGGCACGGGCACCTGGACGTGCACGCCGTGACCAACCCGGCCGACGGTCTGTCGGCGCTGCGCGGGGTCGTCGTCGGGCTGGTCGCCGTGCTGGCCCTGATCGGCCTGATCGAGCTGCTGACCGCGATCGGCGGCACCGTGCGGGAGGGTGAGCGCGACCTGCTGGCGCTCAAGGCGATCGGTCTGTCCCCGCGTCAGATCACCGCCGTCACCGTGACGGCGACGGGCTGCACCGCCCTGGCCGCCGTAGTCGCCGGTACGCTCCTCGGCGCGCCGCTGGCGCACTGGCTGATCGACCGGCAGGGCCGGTCGAGCGGCATCGGCGCCGGTGTCGCGCAGGTGCCCTCGCTGATGCTGCTGGTGCTGTTCGGTACCGGCGCCGTGCTGGGCGCGGTCGCGCTCGCCGCGGTGCCGGCCTCCCGCGCGGCCCGGCGACGGCTGGCGGACACGCTCGCCGCGGTGGCCTGAGCGAGGCCCCGGTGCGGCCCGCCGCGCCGGTCAGCCGCTGGTCAACCGCCGTGCGGACGCCGCGGGTCGTGCGGCGCACGTATCGTGTGGTCAACCGCCGTGCGAACGCCGCGGGTCGTGTGGTCAACCGCCGTGCGGACGCCGCGGGTCGTGCGGTCGGCCGGGGGTGTACGGGTTGCGCGGGCCCGGCGCGTAGGGGCTCCGCGGGTGGCCCGTGGCGTACGGGCTGCCCCAGCCCGGCGTCGGGCCGCCGGGCGCGTGCGGCGGTCGTGGGGGCAGCGGCGGCAGGGTCGCCGGGTGGGCCGTCAGCCGGATGCCGTACCGCTGCCGCAGCCGGCGCAGCTCCAGCAGGGAGATGGCCGTGACCGTCACGGGGGCGCCCAGGACGAAGACGACGCCCAGGGTGAGGCTCATGCCGTGCAGGTTGCCGGTGAGGAGGTCCGGGACGGCCATCAGCCAGGTCGTCACGGTCGCCAGCAGCGGCGGCAGGCAGCGGTGCACGGCGGCGGTGCCGAAGAAGTTGCCGGTGAGCCGGACCGCCCCCGCCATGACGAAGAGAGCCGTCCACAGCCCGGCGAGGGTCAGCAGCAGCTTCGCGAGGACCCCGAACGCGTCGCCCAGCTTGAACAGCAGCAGCGTCAGCAGGACCGAGCCGACGAACAGCAGCAGCAGTTTCAGCGAGTTGACCAGCGGCACCCGCAGTTGCCCCACCGAGCCGGTACGCCGCCAGACGAAGAGCATCACGCCGACGGTCAGGGGCGTGAGGAAGAACAGCACCGCGGAGGCGGTCGCCGCGTTGTCCAGCATCTCGTCGACAGCAAAGCCGCCCTGAACGTAGGTGTAGACGCCGAGGGCCGCGACCGCTCCGGCGATCACCCGCACCCGCTTGAGGCGCTCCACAGTGGGGTCGAGTGCCTCCGGTATCCACGTCGGATGGAACACCGCACGCGCCACGCCGTGGGGCTTCAGGAACGACCCGGCGGTCAGCGTGCCGCCGGTCCAACTCCCCTGCGTTCGGCTCACGTTGCACTCCCCCGGGCGACCGTCGTGGTGATCGCCCGGGAGTCTACGGGAACCGGAAGCAGGCGCGCCGTACGCTCACCGGCGCCGCGGCGCCGGTGCCGGCCGTGCCCGCCCGGCCGCTGTCACCCGCGCCCGCGCAGCCGGCGGTACGTGGCGACCAGTGCCCTGCTGGACGCGTCCAGCCCCGGCACCTCGGCGCCCTCGGTGAGCGCGGGTTCGACGCGCTTGGCGAGCACCTTGCCGAGCTCGACGCCCCACTGGTCGAAGGAGTCGATGTTCCATACGGCGCCCTGGACGAACACCTTGTGCTCGTAGAGGGCGATGAGCTGGCCGAGCACGGACGGGGTCAGCTCCCGCGCCAGGATCGTGGTCGTCGGGTGGTCGCCCCGGAACGTCTTGTGCGCGACCAGGTCCTCCGGCACGCCCTCCGCGCGGACCTCGTCCGG